>JACIXC010000013.1 GCA_014360655.1 Actinomycetota bacterium
AGCAGCTCAAGCAGGACCTGGAGGCCGTCTACGAGATCGAGGTAGCCGATGACGGGAAGAGATGGCTCTTGAGAAGCCCCCTCGAGGGAGTAGCCAGCAAGGTTTTCAAGGCCGTAGGGGTGGCCGCGCCGCCAACGGCGAGGATGGCGGAGGTGTAGTGCCAATCCCTGTTTTTCATGCTAAAAAACGACTATCTACCTGGTATTCTGAAAATGCAACTGTAGAAGATGAGCTAGAAAAGCATGCCCTTGTTTCTGGTGCAAGAATTGAATTCCAAAGGGATAAAGTACATACTCTTTATAACAACCCGAGCACAGCAACGATTGTGTTGTATGGCTTATGGGGATGCTAATATTGACTAGGCAGCAGTTAGTGCAGGTGGGAGGAATATATGGGCTCTCTATATCTTGCCAGGTTATCTGATGAGGAGAAGAATGAACTGAAGCATAAGCTTCTTGAGTCTCAAGGGCAAAAATGCTTTATTTGCGAAAAACCGCTAGACATCTCAATACAAGAATACGAAATTGACCACATCATCCCTGTAAGCATTGGCGGTAAAGATGATATCACAAATATGGCGATAACCCATTCAACCTGTAACGAATCCAAGCAGGATTCTGACCTACGTGTTGCAAGAGTTCTTGCGAGGTTTGGGGCAATACGTGATGCATGTTTTAAGAATAATCGTGGTGTTAATTTAGATGATATTTTAAAGGAATATGGCGGTTCGAAATACGAACTTTCGATTGTTTATGATGAAACTAGAGGTATGGCAAGATATTCCTTCTCTGATATTGGATGTAATGACATATACGAGACCAAAGTCTTTGAAGATGATTTGAGCGGGTTCAAATATTTCTTCGGAATTTTCCCTATAGAATATGTCTTCCATGATGACAGGATTAATCCTCGCTCAATAGGCCAAAACATATCAAAATTGGTAAAAGAGTTCTTCCTAAAGAGGCCTCAGCTTCATGTTCCACTTGGCTGGATTGACCTAACGAACAACCGGAAGGAAAGATTGAAAGTTTTTGATGGACAACACAAAGCCGCAGCACAGGTCTTGCTAGGGGTAAGAAAATTACCGGTAAGAGTTTTTATCAATCCCGATATTGATACTCTCCTTACGACAAATACGAACGCAGGTACCACCCTGCGCCAAGTAGCCTTTGACAAGTCAGTTCAAAGGCATCTAGGAAGCGCTCTCTACTATGATAGGGTAGAAAGATACAGAAAAGAACTCGGGCTTGCGGAAGATGACCTGAGCTTCTCTGAAAGCGATTTAGTAAGATACTTTAAGGGCGAATCGCGAGAGATGAAGAGATACATTCTCGACAATGTAAGAGATTATATTACGCACCATCAAGACAATAAGCTGAAAGACTATATAGACTTCGGAGGCAGGGGAAAGGAAAAGCCTTTATCTTACAGCACGGTAGAAAAAACCTTTTACTCATTTTTTATCTTCCAGGACGTGATGGATAATCCACTTGATTATATGCAAGAAGAGGGAGAAAATCCCAGAGATATCGAGCGAGAACAGATATTGCAATTAATGAACATCATTGCTGAGGAGATATTTATTAATAAATTTGACCCGGTCATTGGGACTTCGAAGATTGAGCATAGGATACAGAAGGGAGAGGATATCCCTGAGCCGCATCTTATTGCTTATAGGATGAGCAAGGAAGAGATTCTTTATAATTGGTTAGGATATATATCCCAGATAGCAAAGAATTACTTTATTATGCAGGGGAAACCGATAACAGAGAGAAAGCTCTTTCAGTACAGATTCCCTCCCGCCCTTTGGGATAGGATACGTGTGTTCATTAGGAATCTGAGGAATCTTCCTTGCTGGGTCAATAAAGAATTGTCATCTACTGTGTTCGGTGGAAAACAGAATTATGATTTCTGGCAGGCAGTTTTTGAAACGGGCTGCACTCCTCAGGGACTCCAAGTATTAGCAGCTCCATTGAACTTAATGGAAATGATAAAAGAGGAATAGCAAACATTCTATCTAGCAATGAACTTAACGGTTTCTGGAACTGATCGACGTCAACTAGATTTTCCCTCTGGCGACAACAAGAATTCCCGTTTCTGAAAGCACACTATGATGTTTTACTATCCTTTTTCTTATCGCCTCCCTCCGCAGGTATCTTCCTGCTCTTACCAACACCTCGCTGCTCCAACCTGTAGGACGGCAGGTTGAGCTCAAGTATGACCGAATGATGCACCAAGCGGTCTATTGCGGCGGCAGTGGTCATGGCATCGCCGAAGATCTGCTCCCAGCGAGAGAAGGGCATATTGGAGGAGAGTATGATACTCTTTCTCTCATAGCGGTCGGAGATGAGGGCGAAGAGGACCTCCATCTCCTCCCGCTCGTGGCTCACATATCCCAGATCGTCGATGAGCACGACGTCGAAGGATCGCAGCTTCTTCAATTTCCTCTCCAACTCCAGCCGGCGCTTGGCTGCGATAAGCTCCTGCATGAGCAGGGAGCAGTTGTAGGAAATGACCCGGGCACCGGAATAGACGAGCTCCTGGCCTATGGCTGATAAAAGATGCGTCTTGCCCGAGCCGACGCCTCCGAAGGCGAGCACGTTTTCCGCCCGCTTGAGAAACTCACCATCAAGGAGCACCCTCACTTGATTCCTTACCCCCGAGGGCAGACGTTTCATATCGAAGGAAGCCAGGCTTTTTTCAAGCGGCAGCCTGGATTCACGCAGTCTACGCTCCACCCTGTGCTCTCGCCTCGATTCCGTCTCCAGGCGCACCAGCTCGGAGAGATATTCCTCGTAGGAGAGACCCTCGGCCCGCGCCCGCTCCGCTTCATCGGCAAAGCATTCCCTCATGGCCGGAAGGCGCAGCTCACGCAGGCGCGAGGAGAGAAGCTCGAAATCGATGGCCTTTGCCTTCATCGTCTTCCGGCCCCCTCGAGAAGCAGGTCATAGGCCGGGAGGTCGGCTGGGGATACGAAGACCTCCGCAGACGTATTTTCGGTGTTCCAGGAGAGGACCTCCTGCACCATATCCGCCGATATCTCTTCCGAGGTGTCCAGAAGCAGTCTGAGCGCCTCAGATGCCCTGGCCTCTCCCTCATCCGCCGCCAGCTTGAGTATCTTTAGATATTCACGGTCAGCACGATGCGGTGAGCTTTTCAGCAGGGCGTCGTAGGCGGCCCGGAAGCGGCTGGAGGGGAAGAGATCGGCACGGTAGCGGTAGGAGGCGAAGGCGCCGGGCTTCCGGATGAGCCAGTCGATGATATGGCGGTTTGGATATGATGACCGCCCTTTCCCCGCAAGCGGGGGATGGTCTCTACCAGCCTCTGGGCGTAGAAGACCTCCAGGCGGTCCGCGTGCACGCGCACGTCCACCTCGGAGCCGATGAGGCGCGAGGGCAGCGAGTAGGTGTTTTGTTTGACCCGGATGGTGGAGGACTTGCCCACCCCCACGCGGAGGCGCGTGAAGTCCTCGGTTCTTCTCTGTGGCAGGCGCCCGAGGTGGGGCAATTCCTCGGCCAGCCGCTCCACCCTTCCGGCGTTGCGCCTCAGGAAGAGATCCTTTATGAACCCTTCGTATTCGGATCGCGAGGAGAAATCACGGCTGCCCCTGAGCATGAGCGCCTGGTCCACCGCCCGCTTCATACGATGGTGGGATTGCTCGATATCCCCGTTCTCGTTGGCCTTGCCCGCCTGGGTCTTGGCCCCTTTTATGCCGTAGTGGGAGAGCAGGGCGTTGTACCTTTGTGTAAACTCCTCGGGGGACTCCGGTTTGGCCACTGCGGTGGTCAGGCGGTCGGTGCGATGCTCACTGGGGGTCCCTCCCAACTCCCACAGGGCGTCCTGCAACCCCTTGGAGAGGGCCTCGAAGCTCTCGGAGAAGCACACCTGCCCCGTTTCCCAGTTGGAGTAGGTCAAAGTGAAGTGATAGAGGAGATGGGGGAAGGGTTCCCCGGCGATGGTGATGCCCAAAGACGTCATGGAGGTGAAATCAGACTGCGAGAGCTTGCCGGGAGTGTGGACCTGGGGGAAGAATACCTCCTTCGGAGGGCCTTCAGTGGCCCGCCATATCTTGACCTTCCTCTGAAGGGTCCTGAGCTGCCCGTCCCGGAAGGTCCCCGGGTATTTTCTCTGCAGGTAATCAAAGAGGGTTTTGGCCTCAAGCCCTGGGCTCTCCTCCAGGAATCCCCTCACTTCGTCCCAGACCTCCGCGAAGGGATCGGGCCTCGTTCGGTAGGTTCTGGGTTGCCTGCATTGACTGGGTAGCTTATCGGAATCCCGCCATTTCCTGGCCGTCTTTTCGTCCATCCCGGCCTCAGCGGCGGCTTGCGCCAGCGTCTTTTTTTTCTGCATCAGCGACAATAGCCTCCTTACCTGTTGATCGGTAACCATCTAAGCCTCCTTTCTTGAGAGTCTTAGATAGTTGTACCGTCCCGCGAGCGGGAATTCTAATTGTCGTTGGCCGGGAATTCTAATTGTCGCTGATCATTTACGAGACGTTCTGCTCGGAGGCGGGGATCGACGAGCCGCCAGACCTAAACGACGACAAGCGTATCATCATAGTCGGCTCCGAGGTAAAGGAGAAACTCGGAAGCGTGACGCTCTGGCTGAGAGACCATACCGTCGATATCAAAGTCATCGAGGTGGAGGTGTTCAAAGAGGGCGATAATCTCCTGATGCAGCCGCACGCAATCATCCCCTTACCTGTTGGTCGGTTCACTTCCACGGGCAAGCCCGCTGGTGGTGGTGGGATGCAGCCTTGGGTCATGAACGGCAGGGAATGGCACCTGGAAAAGAGGTGCAGCCCTCAAACCAGGAAGATGTTTTAAGCTCTGGATGACATTATCAGGGACAACTTCGAGGTCGACGGACCCAGGTGGGGCCAAAAAGGCTACGTTGCATACAGGTTGAACAACTACAATTGGATTAGGGTGGAAACAAGGCCTAACTCTCTTGTCCTGCTCATCCTGGTTGCTCCCGGCAAGTTCAACAAGGCAGAGTTAGCCAAGGCCTTGGAGATAGAGGAATTCGACGAGGAGGGAACGATAGCGGATAAGATGGGACTGCCGAGCTCGGTTAACATAAGGAAGCTCACCGAATCCACTGAGCGGGTCATCCTACGGTTAAAAGGGGATTTCAACGTCCAAAGCGAAGCCTTCATCGGTTTTCTCAATAAGGCGTATAATGCCTTCCCGAAGTAGTCCCAGATATGAGCGGACTAGTCCTTACCCCTGTTGGCAACCAGGTCATCATCTATGCTCTCATTCTCTGAATTTTCCTGAGGCTTGATTTGGTTTAGGAGCTTAATGGCTTCTCTTAGCAATATTTCTGCCACCTGCTCCAACTCCTTCGCCATATCTACCCCGATTGCCGGCTTAAATTAGCCTCTGAACTTAACCTACCACATAAGTGGCACTTTTTCTATAGCTAATTAGCAGGTTTTATAGGTAATAGAAGGCGAGATAACTAAAAATCAGAGCAAAATTATATTAAAGTAACAGAAGCCTCATATTCAACAGAAGCAACATTATTGCCAAAATTGCCAATAGCAAAGCTTTACATGCGTTAGGCGCAAATATAAAATATATCCATGGCGTTCATGAAGGGGCATGGAAGGAGGCGGACATGCAAGAGGCGGAGGAGAAAAAGGAAAAGGGCACCGAGTTCGGGAGGTTCATAAAGCAACAAAGAAAGAGGCTTAACCTGAACCAGCAGCAGGCGTCGGATATCGCCGGCATACACCTGACGCAGTGGTCTACCTATGAGGCGGGAAAGAGCCCGGCGGGAATGACCATAGCGACGCTGGGGAAGTTCGCGAAAGCCCTCAGGATACATCCGTCGGTCCTCATCGCGGTGATCTTCAAGGACAACCCGTTCGCATGGGAGGGTGAGCTTCCGGAATGAGGTCATCGGCCTATCCCAGAAAAAAGCGCTTAAGGCCCTTGTGCCCGTGACCCGTAAACCGTCGGGGATTAGAATGAAGGGGAGTCTGGCGGCGAAAGGCACCGGGGAGGGATGGGAACATCCGACCCCGAATGATCGGGGCGAGGAAGCCGGGGAGCCGGCGGTTAAAGACAGTGGGGAGGGATGGGCGTATCCGACCCGGAACGACCGGAACGGGGAAGCCTAGAAAGTCGGCGGAAAGAGGCAGTGGGGAGGGATGGGCATGTTCGACGTGGTGATCCGCGGCGGCGAGTTGCTGGACGGCACCGGGGCGCCGGCCAGGAGAGCGGACGTGGCCGTGCGCGAGGGCAAGGTGGCCGCGGTGGGCGTCCTGCCGGAGGCCGCCGCCGCGCGCGAGATAGACGCCGCGGGAAAGGTCGTGTCACCCGGGTTCATCGACATCCACAGCCACAACGAGCTCTACGTCATCCGCGAGGATTACCGGGAACTCTTCGAGCCCTACGTTAGGCAGGGAATCACCACCAGCGTGGTCTCCAACTGCGGGTGGTCCCTGGCCCCCTGGCCCCCGGAGCGTAGCGAGCTCTTCGGATCCACCCTGCACACCATGGGGGTTTCCGCGGACTTTCGGCCGGACTGGGAAACGCAGGAGGAATTCCGGCGCTGGCTGCGCGAGCGAGGACTGCCCATCAACTTCGTGCCCCTCTCCGCGCACGGGCCCGTGCGCATGGCGGTGATGGGCAGCGAGGCCCGCTTCTGCACCCCCGAGGAGCTGGAGAGGATGAAGGCGCTCGTGCGCCGGGACATGGAGGCGGGGTGCCGCGGGTTCTCCACCGGCCTCACCTACTTTCCCGGCATGTACGCCCACACCGACGAGATCGTGGAGCTGGCGAAGGTCGCCGGGGAATACGGGGGCCGCTACGTCACCCACGTGCGCAGCCTGACCGACACCTTCGACCGCGCGGTGGAGGAGGCGGTGGAGATCGCCGCGCGCAGCGGCTGCGCCCTGCAGGTGAGCCACTTCATGTGCGTGCCCAACCTGGGCAGGCTGGCGGGGGCCGTCTATGCCGTCACCGGGGTCATGGAAAGGATAAACGGAGTTGTGCCCATGCCGGGATTCCCCAATCCCGTCCTCAAGCGGGCCTACGGGATCGTGGACCGCGCGCTCGCCGACGGGCTCGACGTGGGCCTGGACTTCATCCCCTACGTGATGGGCAACACCACCGTGACCCAGCTCTATCCCCCCTGGGCGCTGCAGGGAGGCACGGAGGCGCTGCTGCGCCGCCTCTCGGACCCCGGGGAACGCGCCAGGATCCGGCACGACGTGGAGACGGTCACCGCCAGGTGGCCCCACTGGGAGCCGGGGTCCTGGTCGACCAACTACGTCAAGTGCCTGGGATGGAAGATGCTCTCCATCCTCTCCGTGGGCAGCGAGAGGAACCGCCGCCTGGAAGGGAGGCGCATCGTGGACCTGGCGGCGGAGGCGGGGAAGGACCCCTTCGACTTCCTCGCCGACCTGACCGTGGAGGAGGAGGGGGCAGTGGTCTTCCTCATGGGCATCCCGCCACGCCCCTGGTCGGAAAAGGTCTTCCTGAAGGGCCAGGACCACCCCCAGCTCTCGGTGGGCGCGGACGTGCTCTTCCCCGAGAGGGGCGCGCCTCCCCAGACCGCCTACGGGACCTTCCCGCGCATACTGCAGCATTACGTGAGGGAGCTCAGGCTCTATACCCTGGAGGACGCCGTGCGCCGCTGCACGGGCCTGGCGGCCTCGCGCTACGGGCTGGAGGACCGCGGGGTGGTCAGGGAGGGGGCGGCCGCCGACCTGGTGGTCTTCGATCCCGCCGGGGTGCGGGACAACTCCAGTTACGACGACCCCCGCCGGTACCCCTCCGGCATCGAGTACGTGCTCATAAACGGCCGGTTGGTGCTGGAAAACAATACCTACCACGGGGATATCCTCCCCGGCGAGGTGCTCTCCCTTTAACGGGCACGGGGGTCGCCGGGCACAGGATACGGTCTGGCCCCTTGCCTGGCCCGTTCGCCCGGCACCAGCGCCTGGCCCCTTGCCCGGCCCGTTCGCCCGGCCCTTGCGCCGGGGAGGGAACGAGCGTTGTGTTGTCAGGGGCCGCGCGGGGAAAAATAGGAAAATACGGGCATGCAGCCATAAGGGGATGCGGCCATGCAAGAACGCGGCCACGCGACGAAAAGGAGGTCGAGATGAACAGGTGGCGGGACATGTATCGCTCCAAGCTGACCACCCCCGAGGAGGCGGCAAAGGGCATAAAGGACGGGGACAGGGTGTTCTGCAGCGGCGCCTCCTCCACCCCGGTGGCACTCCTCGAGGCGCTCTGCAAGCGCGCCCTCGCCGGCGAGATACGGGGGGTACAGATGGGTAGCTTCATCATCCTCGCCCCCATCTTCGACCTCCTCAAGCCGGAGCTGCAGCGCAACCTACTCATCGACAATTACTACGCCTCCCCCCTGGACCGCTCCGCCCTGGCGCAGGGCCTCATGACCCACACCCCCTACCACTTCCACCAGGTCACCCGCCTGGCCGTCGAGGACGTGGGCTACCGCAAGCTCATGGTGCAGACCGGGCCCATGGACAGGAACGGTTACCTCAACCTGGGACTTTTTGCCAATTACCTCGACGTGGTGGACCGCCTGGACGAGATCTACGTGGAGGTCAACGAGAAGCAGCCCGTCGTGCACGGCCCCAACTGGCTGCACGTGAGCCAGGTGACCCGCATCGTGGAGAACCACCACCCCGTCTTCGCCCTGCCGCCGGAGCCGGTGAGCGACGTGGACCGCGCCATCGCCGAGAACATCATCGGCCACGTCGCGGACGGCTCCACGGTGCAGCTGGGCATCGGGGGGACCACCAACGCCATCGGCGAGCTTCTCCTGGAGAAGAAGCACCTCGGCTGCCACACGGAGATGATGGGCGACGCCTACATGAAGCTCTTTGAGGCGGGAGCCCTGGACAACACGAGGAAGAACTTCCACCGCTACCAGATGCTCTGCTACTTCGGGCTGGGGTCGCAGGAGCTCTACGACTGGATGGACGGCAACCCCATGATCTACCTCTCCCCCATAAGCTATAACAACGACCCTTACGTCATCGGCCGCAACGACAACCTCGTCTCCATCAACACCACCCTGGAGATCGACATCACCGGCCAGTGCGCCTCGGAGTCCTTCGGCCCCATCCAGTACACGGCCACCGGGGGCCAGGTGGACTTCACCCGCGGCGCCTGGCTCTCGCGCGGCGGCAAGGCCTTCATCGTCACTCCCTCCACCGCCCTGGACAGGGAGAGCGGGGAGACGGTCTCCAAGATCGTGCCCCGCCTGCGTCCCGGTGCGGTGGTGACCCTCACCCGCACGGACGTCATGTACGTGGCCACGGAATACGGCTGCGTGCAGCTCAAGGGGAAATCGCTGCGCGAGAGGGCGCAGGCGCTCATCAGCGTGGCCCATCCCGACTTCCGCGGCGAGCTGCGCGACTACGCCAGGGACGTGAAGTATTTCATCCTCCCCGAGCACGATCCCCTCGCCGGGGGATGAGCTTCACCGCCTCGAACCACAGGACCGCGAGCGCCGCGGCGCCCACGCAGATCGCCACGTCCAGGGGCGACAGGGCACCGAAGGCGAAGAGGTCGCGCAGGAAGGGCACGCAGAGCGCCAGGGCGAGCAGGATGACCGTCCCCGCCAGGACCCACCAGAGGGCGGGGTTGCGCCTTTTGCGGGTCCGCCAGACGGTGAGCTTCCGGGAACGGTTGACCAGGATGAGCGCCAGGTTGGCGATGACCAGGGTGGTGAAGGTGAGGGCGCGCACCTCCGCTTCCTCCAGCCCTCGCAGCTGGGCGAAGGAGAAGACGGCGCTGACCACCAGTAGGGTGCTCAATCCCTGCAGGACGCTGAGGAGCAGCGTTCGCCCGTCAAAGATGCGTTCACCCGGGGGGCGCGGGGGCCGCTCCATGATATCCTCCTCCTCGGGCTCCGCCTCGAAGGCCAGGGAGCAGGCGGGATCGATGATGATCTCCAGCAGGGCCACGTGCGCGGGGGCGAAGACCAGCGGCAGCTTGAAGAGCACGGGGATGAGGGACATGCCGGCGATGGGGACGTGCACGGCGACGATGTAGGTCATGGCCTTCTTCAGGTTCTCGTAGATCCTCCTCCCCGCTCTCACCGCCGCCACGATGGAGGAGAAGTCGTCGTCCAGCAGGACGAGGTCGGCGGATTCCCTGGCCACGTCCGCTCCCCTGCCCCCCATGGCCACCCCGATCTGGGCGGCCCTGAGGGCCGGCGCGTCGTTCACTCCGTCCCCGGTCATGGCCACCACTTCCCCGTTGGCCTTGAGGGCCTGCACCAGCCGCAGCTTATGCCCGGGGACCACCCTTGCGAAGATGGAGGCTTGCCCCACGCGCTCCCGCAGCTCCCCGTCGTCCATCTCCTCCAGCTCCGGCCCGGTCATCACCTTACCGTCCGTGTCCAGGCCGATCTCCTTCGCCACGTGCAGGGCGGTCCCAGGGTAATCCCCTGTGATCATGACCACGCGTATCCCGGCACGACGGCATTCCCGCACGGAGGCCGGCACGGAGGGCCGCACCGGATCCTCCAGGCCCACCAGCCCCAGGAACCGGAAGGAGAAATCGTGCTGGTTGCTGGGAAGTTCTTCCATTTGAAAGGAAGCCTTGGCCACGCCGAGCAGGCGCAGCCCCCGGGCGGCGAGCTCCTCGACCTGCCCGGCAAGCCGCCGCCTCTGCGCACCGTCCAGGTGGCAGAGGTCCGCCACCGCTTCCGGCGCTCCCTTGGCGGCGATGACGTACTCCCTTCCGTCAGGAGATCTCCAGACGTGGGAGACGGCAAGAAGCTCAGGGGAAAGGGGGTATTCCCTCTCCAGGACCCAGTCGAAGTGCAGGTGCTCGGTGCCGTCGAGCGCGTCGCCCCCCAGGCCGGCGATGGCCACCTCCACGGGATCGTAGGGGTCCTTCTGCGAGGCCAGCACCCCGAACTCGAGGAGCTCGTGAAATTCCTCCGGCAGGAGATCGGAAGACGGGTGGCGGAGATCGTATGATCCCGTGGCCGTCTCCAGGCGGGAGACGGTCATGCGGTTTTCCGTGATGGTACCCGTCTTGTCCACGCAGAGGACGGTGGCCGATCCCAGCGTCTCCACCGCCGGTATGCGCCTGGTGAGCACGCTGTGACGGGACATGCGCCATGCTCCCAGGGTCAAGAAGACGGTGAGGACCACGGGGAATTCCTCGGGAAGCAGGGCCATGGCCATGGTGATGCCCACCAGCAGGCCCTGCAGCCAGTCGTCGCGGGTGGCGCCGTAGACGGCGAACACGGTGGCGCAGAGAACGATCCCCAGGGCCGCCAGGCGGAGGACGAGCCCGCGCGTTTCCCGCTGCAGCGCGGTGGGCTCGGCGGGGATCTCCCGCAACGACTTTCCTATTTTTCCCATTTCCGTGGAGGGTCCCGTGGCCCTGACCTCCGCGATGCCGTGGCCCTTGACCACCAGGGTCCCGGCGAACACGAAGGGCTGATCCTCCCCTCCCGGCGCTCCCATCTCCGGGGGGCCCTCGCAAGGCACCTTGCGCACCGGGACCGCCTCCCCGGTGAGGAGGGACTCGTCCACCATGAGGTTGGAGCAGGCCAGCAGCACACCGTCGGCGGGCACGCGGTCTCCCTCGGCCAGGACCACGATATCCCCGCGCACCACCTCCGTGCCGGAGATGCGCCGGCGTCTCCCCTCCCTGATCACCAGTGCGCGGGGGCTGGAGAGGTCGCGCAGGGCTTCCAGGGCGCGCTCCGTCCGCTGCTCCTGGAAGAAGGTGATGGAGAGGACCAGGACCACGAAGCTCACGAGGATGAGAGCCTCCTGCAGGTCACCCAGGACCAGGTACACGGCCCCGGCGCCGATGAGGAGCAGGAACATGGGCTCCCTGAGGATGTCCAGGGCGATGCGGAAAGGGGTCCTCCTCTCCGTGGATGGTATGAGGTTGGGTCCCTCCTCGCGCAGCCGGCGGGCTGCCTCCCCCTCGGCGAGACCGCCCATACCCGCCAGCGCGTTCTCGTCAAACATCGTCGATCCTCGCCGACTTTGGTTTTTTACGGGAAGAGTGAGCCGCATGCGGCATCCAGCCCACGGCTCCCCCGCGGCAGCCGAAGGGCCCGGGCCGCCTCGCGCAGCACCGGTTCCCTCAGGGGATATCTCTCTTCCAAGCCCTGGATATAAGCGGCATCTTTCATTTCTTGTTCCTATCCATCAGATCGACGGTCCGTCCGGGAGCGGTTTACAGAACATCGCGGTTCCCCCGCGCAAGCCGTGACCATGCCATCCAGACCGCCATCGCGCACCATGCGCCGCACCTCGTTTACGGCGCAGTGGTCCCGGCGCACATGGTTCGTTCCGCACGCCGTTCTGCCGCGCGTCATCTCCGGCGCACGTCGTCCCGCCGCGCTTTGTTCCCGGCGGGGCTCATCACGCGGTTAAGCCTCATCACGAGGCTCAACCGGCGGAGGAGCCGCCCCCGCCGAAGCCGCCGCCGGAGGAGCCTCCCCCGAAGCCCCCGCCGCCGAAGCCGGAGCGAAAGCCGGATCCGCCCGACGATCCACTCCTGTACGGGCCGCCGGTATATAGGGCGGTGGCCATGCCGCTCAGGCCGGCGGTGAGCCTCGTGGCGCTGAAAGCGGGGCCGGCTCCGCTGTACCAGTCCGGCGAGGAGGTGAGCGCGTCCGCGAAAAGGGCGGCCCACCTGTCGGCCATCCCCATCACCATGGCATAGGGGAGGTTTTCCTGGAAGCTCTGCAGGGTCATGGATTGCGGCTCCCCCGCCTCCGCGGTCCTCAGGTACTCCCGGAAACCCATGGCCTGCCAGAAGAGCCGCGATCCGAGCGCGGTGCGCCTGGGCATGGCATGGCCGATGACCCATATCGCTATACCCGCGGGAACGGTGCCCGCGAGCAGGACCCAGAGGTATCCCATGTCCATGCGGTAATGCAGGATGAAGAGGGCCAGCGGCGGCACGAGCAGCATGGCCATGGCCGCCCGGAAACAGATGCCGACCGTCCTCTCGGGGTCATCGTAGAAAAGCTTCCTTTTCCTGGCCTCCTTGCGAATGCCGTTCATGATGGCGGTGAATTTGCCCCTTAGCCTGAGGTCATCCTCCTCCACCCGTTCCCCTTTGGCGAAGATGCCTTTCATGAGCGTACGCTCGTAGGGGAGCAGGTCCCCGGTGGAGGCGTCCCTGCGCTCGAAGATGAAGCTCTTTCTCCCGGGTACCTTCTCCTCCTGGTCCTCGATGATGCGCAGCTTGCCGCGCACCGCCAGGTCCACCACCGTCGCCGCCAAGTCCTCCATCCTCGGTTGCTGGTGCATGAGCATGGCCACCACCGCCGGCCTCTCATCGCGCGGCGGCTCGTAGCAGACCCCGGGCCGGGGTCCGCCGTAGGCATCCCTTCCCCTCCAGAACCACAGCGCGAGCATGAGCAGGAAGGCGCCGAGGAGGCACCCCGCGGCCAGGAGGAGCATGAGCCAGAGGGTGGAGGCGCGGTAGGGCCACGGCTTGTCGATCAGGCCTTTGGGAAGGGAGACGTCGATGGTGAAATCGGTGTAGGGATAGATGTTCTCCGCCTCCCACAGGTCGCCGTCGTAGGGGGTGCCGTCGAGGTTGTAGACCTGCACGTCCTTGACGCGCACCTTGCCGTAGGTCCTCCCCTCGTCGAAGTAGGCCATGCGGGCGGGGATGTCGCGGGTGAGGAAGGAGAAGCTGCCGGTGAAGTTCACCACCTGCGTCTCGCGCACGGTGAAGGAGCCGTCGTCATGCACCTGTACCTGCGAGTCGAAGCGCTCGAACTCCCACTTCTTCTCGGTGTTGCCGACCTGCCCGCGGGTTTCGCTTCCCGGCAGCGGGCTGGCCATGACCAGGCCCGCCGGAAACGCGGGCGCCCGGGACGGAGATCCGGCATCCGCGAGGGTGACGGTAACCGCAAGGGCACCCTGCAGGGCGGGGAAGACGGCGCCGAGCAAGGCCAACGATAAGATGACGCGCGCCACGGGGAGCGATCGCTCATGGCGTTTTCGCATCGGACCTCCTGACGACCGTGCATCCACCGAGCTCGCGTGTATCTCATTGAGACCTTCGCATGTATTATCTCACACGTGAAGCCGCGCAGGCATGGCAGGACGGATGCGGGGGCGGTCCCCGGCGGGAAAACGGCGCCTTTCCCGCGCTCCACGACGCATTAGATGGTATATTTTTCCTTTTGCCATCACGGCAGGCGGCGCGGGCGTGCGGCAACCTCTTGCGCCGGGTCTTCATCCTGCGCGCAGCCGCGGAAAGACGATCGTCCGCGGCGCTCCGCACGTTCGGGGGCGTGGTACGAGGTGAGGCCGCCTAGACGCCGATGCCCCCGCCCAGGAGGTTCTCCACGAAGTCGCGTATACGGCCCTCCACCTCGGCGCGGTTGTACCAGCGCGAGTCGGTGTGGTCGGCCTCGATGATGAGGGCCGGCTTGCCGGTGCGGCGCGTGAACTCCCTGGCCAGGTCATACTGCCCCAGGGAATAGGGCTTGCAGCTGCGGTTGGAGTGCATGATCATGCCGTCCACCTGGAAGCGCTCCGCCAGGGATTCTATCTTGTCCGCCATGCGCTCCAGGTTGATGTTCAGGTAGACCTCGGCGTAGATCCTGGACATGCTGCCCAGGGGGTCGGCCACGTCAACGTCGTCGAAGGTCCAGGCGCTGGTGTAGGTGTCCGCCACCAGGCAGGTCTCCAGCTGCAGGAAGAGCCTCCCCAGGTTGCGCAGCTCGTACCAGACGGGGATGTTGTCCCACAGCACGCGGTACTTCTCCGAGGGGAGGATGCCGATGCCCTGCTCCACGCGCTGCCTCATCTCCTCGAGCAGCCCCTGGTAGAAATCCACCACCTCCTGGGTCCCCCGCAGGGTGACGATGGGTGCCATGAGGATGAAGGCGTCGAAGCAGGTCATGGGGGCCGGCCGGTGCTGGTTGCAGGCCAGTATCTCCCTCCACAGCCCGGAGGCGAAAAGGGACCTCGCGGCCACCTCTACGAAGTGCTGCTCGTCGTATTCTCTATTGGTTATCTTTTCCAGGAAGGCGATGTACTCCTTCATCTGGCGGAGGGAATAGTCGGCGATGTGCCGGGGCAGCTCGCCGCGCACGAAGGGGGTGTCGTAGATGAAGAGGGGCACGTCGAAGAAGCGCGCCAGCTCCTCGTACCACTTGAAGACGGTGTTGCAGATGTTGTTGCAGGCCACCAGCATGGTGGGGCGGGGCAGCCCCCCGATGGGCCCTCCCTTGGTGATGGCGCTGCCGATGTCCCCGCGCGCGTAGGAGCAGAGGTCACGCGAGAAGCCCCGCGCCTCCGCCGCCTCGCACAGCTCCACGTTCATGTGCGCCGCCCCGCACATGGCCCCGTGGTTCTCGGGGTAGACGGGGATGACGTCGAAGGCGATGAGGGGCTCCACGGGGGCGCCGCTGGTGATCCAGGCGATGTGCTTCTCCGTCCCCTCGGCCGCCTTGGCCTCCGTGTAATACTTGACCATGAGGTCGCGCATGGCGTCGGTGGTCTTGATACGACGCCTCTCCTTGTCCGCCGCCCTGGCATCCGCGTTGCCGTTTACGCTCATCTCCAACCCCCTATACTCCCCGAATGGTCTCGATGAAGGCCTGCAGGCGGGTGCGCAACTGCCCGCGCGAGAAGGACTGCAACTCGCTCTCCAGCACCAGGGAGGGCACGCCGAGCTCATCCTGCAGGCGTCCCTTGAGATAGGGCACGTCGAAGAGGTGCGGCTCGCAGAAGGACTGCAGGTAGAAGACCACCCCCCGGGCGCCGCTGTCCTCCACCTGGCGCAGGAGGCGGGTCGCCCTGTCCTCGATGCACTGGTGCTTGGCGGGGCAGTTGACCCTTCCCCACAGGCGCCTCGCCAGGGCTTCCTCCGGCTCGGCCGACTCGTCCGCGTAGGCGTCGAAGTAGCGGTGTCCGCTGCAGAGGTCGTCGTCCACCACGTCCGCGCCCAGCTCGAGCAGAAGCTCCATGAGGTCCGGGGTGGTGCACACGCTGCCGCTCACCAGCAGGGGTACCCTCTCCTCCTGGGATGTCTTCCTGTTTTCCAGTTGCTCCACCAGCTCGTGCAGCATCTCGTTGTGCTTCTCCCTCCGCATCCAGAAGCCGGCGACCAGGCAGGCGGTGGCGGAGAGCCCGTCCAGCGCTCCCGGGTTCTCCCTGCGCAGTTTGTAGAGCCTTTCCGCCAGTCGCCTGTTGCGGTTGTAGACGTGCATGCTCTCCTCGATGGCGTCGTCCCATATCTCCTGCCCGGTGAACTCCTCCACCCGCCTGCGGAAGCGGCGGACCTCCTCGACGATGAAAGGCAGGGAGGTCTCCTCTCCCATGCGGATGGGGAGCACCAGGTCGCCGTGGAAGGAAAACCCGGTGTTGCGCCGCCAGATGTCCGAAAGGCGCATCATGGTGTCGCAGGTCTGCACGAAGACCGCGCCCTCCAGGAAGTCCAGTTCCCCCGCCAGGGCCATGTCCAGGTCGGTGCGCGCCAGGGAGCAGCAGTAGGACTGCAGGTGGGCGTCGGCGTGGGTGATGGTGCGCACCGCCCCCATGAGGCGCACCGGGGTGAGCCCGGCGGCGTGCAGTATCTCCTCCGGCGTGTAGGAGCAGAAAAATGCCACCGGCTTTTCCCCCTCCTCGCGCAGGCGGGCCAGGCGCGGGTAGGGGTTGCGCCACAGCTCCACGCATTCCTCGACAACGGCTTGCACGTCCATGACGCTCCTTTCCTCGGAGGCGGTCGGATATCCCATTATTTTCATATGCAACATGGTCCCAAGGTATGGACTAAGAATTCCTATATTGTTCCATCAGCGCGTACACCGTTTTCCGAAAACGCGTGCCTTGAGGCCTTACCCTGCTTGTCGTTCTTGCCTCCTCTCTCACCCGCGCTTCCTGGAGAAGAGCTCTTCCTAATTATATCCTTTTTGCGGAAAACGGCTGACGCGGTTCCCGCCCGGAAGGAAAGACCTCAAGCGGACCTCACCAAGTAACCCATCCGTTCCCGCCGATGCGTGGAGTCAACATCGTTCTCGAAGACCAAGCCCGGGGATTGTTGCCGCCTCTCCTGCAAACATGTGGAGTCAACTCCCCTGCGGCATTACGGGATTGAGGACGGGAAGTATCTCCTGTAAACATGTTAGGTCAACTCCCCTGCGGCATTACGGGATTGAGGACGGGAAGTATCTCCTGTAAACATGTTAGGTCAACTCCCCTGCGGCATTACGGGATTGAGGACGGGAAGTATCTCCTGTAAACATTTAGGGTCAATACCTGTGCCGGGTGTCAGGCCTTGCCAAGCCCTGTTGGTACCTCTAGGAGATCTTTTCGCTAACGCTCATGATGACCTCCTCCGCTTCTTGTAATGGCTCGGAGGCGCGCACTGTAAATGTCATGGCTCGGAGAGACATCCCGAGAATGTCATGGCCTTGAGGGACATCCCGAGAATGTCATGGCCTTGAGGGACGTTCCAAAAACGTCATTGCGAGGAGGCGCGCAGCGCCGACGAAGCAATCTCGTGTGCATATGGGAGGGCCCTTCGTGGATCCTCCCACAGAGGGGACGACATACGGTTGAGATTGCTTCGCTTCGCTCGCAATGACATATAAGAACAAGAACAATGACATATAAGATCAATGACATATAAGAATAAGAACAATGACGTATAAGATCAATGACATATAAGATCAATGACGTATAAGATCAATGACGTATAAGATCAATGACGTATAAGATCAATGACGTATAAGAAGATCCTCGCGGTGACATGCAAAGCGGACCGTATTTCACGGCCCGGGGTGTTTATCCCTGCCTTCCTCTCCTGCCGCCACCGCCTTCAGCGGGAACCTCCCCCGGCGGGTAGACCACGATGGCGGGGTCTGGGCAGGTGACGCAGGTGTTCTGGCAGGCCCCGCATCCGGTGCAGCGGTCCGCGATCACGCGCGGGCGTCCACGGGAATCCACCTCTATGGCCTGGTATGAACATCGCTCGTAGCAGACCAGGCAATCCTTGCCTTCGTTCCATGCGATGCACTTCGCGCGGTTGACCGATGCCGTGCCTATGCGCACCTCGTCGTCGGCGGGGCGCCGGATGGCGCCCACGGGGCATGCGAGCGCGCAGGCCCTGCCGCATAGCTCGAACTCGCACTTGGCGCGGGCCGGGTTGAAGCGCGGCGTCCACAGGCGAGCGGCGCCGTATTCCTTTCCCGCGGGCTCCAGGCACTCCGTGAGACAGGCGCGCACGCACTCCTGGCAGCGCAGGCAACGGGAGACGAAATCCCCCTCGTCCTGCGCTCCCGGGGGGCGCAGCAGGGGCGCGGCCGAGGCGTCCCGGCGCAGGACGCCGTATAGGAAGGCGGTCACGGCCCCCGTCAGGCCGAGGGCGAGGAAATCGCGCCGGGCGATCCTCACGTCGCGCACGCCGCCTCCTCGGCTCCATCTCCCGTCTCGTCAACCTTCCCCTTTCCCCTGGATACCATGACGGGGACACCCATGGCCCGCAGGGAAAGGGCTCCCTCTCTCGGGCAGGCGGCGACGCACTCCCCGCACAGGGCGCAGTCGGCCAGGGCAAGACGTCCCGTCCTGCGGCTGTCGGCCACCTCAACGATGCCGAAGGGGCAGGCCAGGGCGCATTTCCCGCAGTGGATGCAGGAAGACTCCTCCTTCACCAGGGCCATGGGGCTGGCGGAAGCGGGCAGTCGTGAACCGGCCATTCCCGCCAGGGAAAGGCAGGCTCCCAGGGGGCACATCTCCTGGCACCAGAAGCGCGGGCCCGCAACCGCCGCCAGGACGACGAGAGCGAGAAAAACCGGGGGCACGCTCCCCGCCAGGATGAAAACCACGGCGCGGTTGCCGATGACCAGGGGGTCGAAGACCCAGAGCAGGTTCGCCCCCAAGAGGAAGAGCAGCACCAGGACCGCCAGGAAGATGTACTTCAGGCGCAGGCGGAGGTGGCCCTCCTCGATGGCCCTCCCGAGAATATCCCTTGGACGTAGCTGGGATAATTTCCCACGGCGCCTTCCGCGCGGGGAGGGAATGGCCTCCAGGACCGTCCCCAGTGGGCATATCCAGCCGCAGAAGAAACGGCCGCTCACCAGCGTCAGCCCCAACAGTATCCAGGCGGGCACGAGGTAGAGCCACAGGGAACTGGCATGCGCCGCCGCGAAGGCCGCCAAGGGATCCACGCGCAGGAAGAGGTTCTCGTCGACGGCACCGGAGGGCGGGTAGGATGCCGCCCAGGCCAACGCGACGAAAAGGGCGAGGAAGCAGAGCTGCGCCGCCCTGCGCACCCAGTGCACGGCACGTCTCCTGGCCTTGTCCGCTCGGCCACCTTTTTCCTTCCGCACCGCGGCCAGGTGATCACCCTTTCTCGCCTCTTCTCCACCCGGTTTCCAACTCACCTTCTTCCCCCGTTTTTATCTTTCCCTCCGGGCTTCACGCGGGCCGCCTCTCCGCCCGCCCCGGCCTTCAGGCGCTCACCTCCCGCACTCCCAGGGAGGCGAAATCAATGGTGCCCAAGCCTAGCTCCTCGCCGTGTACCAGGTACCTTATATTCCGCGGCAATACCCCGAAGAAGGCGCACGCGTAGGCGTCCACCGCCACGGGATCGCAGCCGATGACCACCGCTCCCGGCCGGGAGACCGTCCCCGGCCCCCCCGGCCCGTTGTCCAGCAGGATGCTGGTGGCGTCGAGTATCGCCAGCGAGGGCCGGATGACCGTGTTCAGCTCAGCGATGGCGCGGTGGAGGTCGACCTCGTGCATGCGCCCCATGTTCTGGGTGCAGCCGATGAGGTTCTTCATGGCCATGGTGAGACCGGCGCCGCTGTGGTGCTTGGCCTTGGGCATGTTCACGATGATGTCTGCCTGGAAGATCTCTTCCAGTATGCCTGCCGAGGGCAGCGCGCGTCCATTGGGGACCTGGACCACCCGCGCCTTCCCCGGTTTCCCCACCGCGTACACGGCGAGCTCCGCGCCCGCCGAGCGCGCCGCGGGGCCGATGCCGTTTTTTTCCAGGGTGGGCTCCGCCAGGTCCTGCAGGATATGGTCGTACACGGTGACCCCTGCCGCGCCCGCGGCCAGGAAAAGCCTTACCGCCTCGGCCACCAGGTCCGGGTGGGTGGTGGCGGCGTCCTGCGGTGGGCGGGCGAAGGCGGCGTTGACCTTGATGAGCACCTTCTTGCCGGCCGGGTTCAGCCGGGCCAGCCCACCCCATTCCTCCAGGCCGCGGCGCAGCATGGCGGCGGGGTCGTCCCCCTTCACCACCACCAGGCCCGGCATTTCTTCCGCGGCCGGCTCCGGCGCCGGCAGCTCCTCCGTGGATGCTTCCGGCCCCTCTTCCACCGGGCAGGTGCCGCCGCCGTCACCACCGCAGCCCGGCAGGACCGCTGCCAGGTAGAGGGCTCCCAGCCCGGCGGCCACGGAACCGGCCTTTCCCAGGAATTCCCTCCTGTTCACCAGGGGGTGACCCCCGCTTCCCGTTTCCTCTTCGTCCGGCATTTCCCACACCGTCGCCTTCCTTCTCTCGCGATGCGTCCACATATCTCCCCTGTCGTCACTGTCGTGACTGTCGTGACCCGGAAGGTCGCGGTTCTCATGTTACGACCCCGCGCGGGTGCAAGTCCTTGATCGCCGTCATGCCCGTTATCCCGGCCGCTGCCGCCTTCCCGCCGGCGCCCGGCCGCGCCGCGACCCTGCACGCCCGTTCCCACGATCCCCGCATTTGCGGGATCGCGGGAGAGCGCGGGAGGCGTGGCAGGCCGCAGGAATCCCGTCGGGCGGATCCCTGCGGCTCCCGCAGGACGGGGCGACGCAGCGGAGCAAGCGGCCCGCGCGCGGTTCGTTTCCGGCTCGGCGCAGGCCGGGTCAAGAATCCCCGGCGCTCACGCGCACGGTGAGTTCGCCGTCCGGAGCGAGGCTCCATGCGCGAGTGGTGCTTTCGCGGCCGGTTTCCATCTCGAAGATGCCCTGCGCCAGCCCGACCATCCATAGGTGCAGGCAGGAATTGCATATGGTGAGGGAGAGATGGCGCTCGTCCACCTCGAAGGCGGCGAGCATGCCCAGCCCCCGCGCGGCCACGAGCTCCTCCAGCGAGGGAGTGTAAGCCCGCCAGTCGCCCCTGTGGAAGGCTTCCTTCACGAACCTGCGCTGCGCCTCGATGACGGTTTCCGGGATGGTCTCCCCCAGCTCGCTCTCCAGCTCGTGGAAGGCCGCGTCAAGCGAAGCCGGCCCGAACAGGGCCATCCTCCTTCCGGTCGTGGGGTCCGTGATGGTGCCGTTCTCGAGGTCCCAGACGCAGCGTGCCACCACGCGCGGGACACCGCAGGCGGGGCACTTCTCCACCCGCACCTCCCCTTCCCTGTAAGCGTATTTGCGCCTCGCCAGCCTCTCCTCAAGCTCCACCGGGTGGCGGCCCACGGTCAACTGAAGCCGGCAGGTGTCTTCGTCAAGCCTCTCCCAGGTGACCGAGCACGCGCGCCCCGTCACCGCCTCCATCCCTCCCAGGTTGTCGCCGCAGTAGCGGTAGATGGAGTAAGGGTACTTTATGGTCATGACGAGGTAGTCATCTTTTTTCCTCAAGCGCCTCAAGGGGCTTGAGCGCACCTCCTCCACCTCGACATGTCCGTATCCGTAGACGCTGGCGATTCCCGCCATCCTCTTCGCGATCAACGCCGGCTGCAGTAAGTAGAGCGCCCGCCTTACGGCCAGCGGGAACTGCTTTTCCAGGTATTCCCTCGTGGAGCGGCGCTGGCTCTCCACCACGATGCGCTCCACGGAAACGCCGATGATCTCCTCGATCTTGTGGAAAACGCGGTCGATGTTCTCCGACTCGAAGAACACCATGCGGTGGTCAGGGTCCCTGGTCTGCCTGATCACCCCGTTTCCGTGCCAGGTGTGTTGCCCGCCGATCATGAGAGGCACGCCGCATTCCCCGCACGTTCTCACCCTCGCCATGGCAGCCTCCCCCTTTCCCTGCCTAACCTTGTCGCCCGTCCACCATAATTCACCCGTCTACTGCCATAATATTACATACCCCGGTCACTGCGCCGCAATCATCCCCGGTTTCTGCGGCTCAATCATCCCCCGGTCCCCGCCCTACCCTGCCGCTCTCCGGCCGGCCACACGGAAAGGCGCCTCCTCCGCCTCCCCGGTTAACCGTGCGTGAACTTCTGGTAGAATGGTCCTGTGCCCGCAGGGGACCGGCAGCGGGACATCGGGTGGAACGGTTACGTGCGAGGAGGTGCGTCATGAGAGTACTGGTGGCTTACCTTTCCCAGACGGGGAACACCCGCAAGGTGGCCGAGGCCATCTACGACGCCATCGAGGCGGAAAAGGAGATCAAGCCCCTGGGCGAGGTGGAGAGCCTGGAGGGATACGACCTCGCCTTCATCGGTTTCCCCATCCATGCCTCCAACCCGGCGACAGACGCCAAGGCTTTCCTGGAGGAAAAGGGCAAGGGAAAGCGCATCGCGGTCTTCGTCACCCACGCCGCCCCCGAGGACCACGAAAACGTCGCGCGCTACCTCGAGAACTGCAAGGCGTCCCTCGCGGAGGTGGACCTGTTGGGGATGTTCGACTGCCAGGGGGAGATGGCCCAGGCCGTCATCGATTTCCTGGCCAAGAGCGATAACCCTCGCCACCAACAGTTCGCGCAGTACGGCCCCCAGACCAAGGGACAGCCGGACGAGTCCCGCCTGGAGAAGGCGCGCGCCTTCGCCCGCGAGGTGATGGAAAAAGCCTGCTGAGACTTCAGGTTTCCGCCCGTTCAGCGGCAGCGAAAACGCGGTCTTTCCTGGGCACGGCGGGATAGTTCACGGCAAGCCACCGGCGGAGACGGGATAAATATTGCGCCGGCCACTGCAAGCGTGGGCAAAGCCCTGGCGTCTACGTATACACCCTTACGCGCAGGTCCCCGTCATCCGCGTAATCCCATTCCACCTCGCCCCGGCGACCCGTGACGATCTCGAAGAACCCCTGGAAGGTTCCCGCCATGATGAGCGGCAGGCATGCGTTCTCCAGTCTTACCCGCATGCCGTCCCTTTCCAGCGTGTACTCACGCAGGTTCCCCAACCCCTGCAAGGCAAGGCCACGCCTCAGCATCCCTTCGTGCCTCACCAGCTCTTTCTCGAAGCGGCCCTCGGTGGCAAAGCGCCTTGCCGACTCCACGACAAGGCGTGGTATGTGCTCCCCCAGCTCCTCCTCCAGGTCCTTGATGAGCGCGTCGTAGATGCCGAAAGCCCCCAGCGCCATGCGCACCCCGTCGTGCTTCCGGGTGATGATCCCCCTCTCAGTATCCCAGTCATAGGCTGAGAGCTCGACGGGGCTGCCGCATGACGGGCAGCGCTCGTACGCGATATCGCCTGGCTTGACCGCGTAATGGTGTATGTTCAGGCGGCCGCTGAACTCCACGGGATGGTCGGAGATGTAGGCATTGAGCAGGAACTCGCCGGGCGCGATCTCCTCGCTCCTCACGCTGCCCTCCCGCCCGCAGACGGCCTCCACCCCTCCCAGCAGGGTCCCGGCGCAGGAGGGGAGGTAATAGGGGTTCTTCACCTTCACGTTCAGGTAGTCGTCGTCACCCTTCCTGTAGCGCACGGACTCGAGGGTCGCCTCGCCGAAACCGTAGGCCTGCAGAAGGGAAAGCAGGTTCCTGGTGAACGCCTTGAGGGCCACCCGCTCGATTATCTTAAGCGCTACCGGATGTATATAGCTCGCCACGTACTCGCGGCTCGCCTTGCGGGCCAGCTCGATGACCATGCGATCAAGGGGTATCCCGATCATGTCCTCCGTGATCTTCAGGACGCGGGATATGTAGCCGCCTTCCCAGAAGATCATGCGGTAGGTCGGGTTCTTTCTGCTTACTATGGCTCCCCCACCCGTCCACTCGTGTCCCTTGCTCACGGCCCTTGGCACCCCGCAGGCCTTGCACTTACTCGCCTTCAACCGTGTCTCCTTGCTCGCAGAGTACCCCCGAGGCGGGGATACGGCATCATGCCTCCGACGTCTTTCACCCGCAATGCTTATCATTGAATCGGAATGGCCCGCGGAAGGCTTGAGGGCCTCCTCCCCGCGCCGCGACCGCCGCGCCGCTCCGCACGTGACCGCGCCCTCAACCCGCCCTGCCGGGGAAGATGCGCAAGAGGCTCTCCGGGCGCGGGATCCAGTAGTCGGGTCTTTCTCTTTCCAGTATTTCCCTGGGAAAGGGGCCCCACCCCACCACCCCCGCCGGAAGTCCCGCGGCATGCGCGCTGCGCACGTCGAAGGGACTGTCGCCTATGAAGGTGGCCTCCCGCGCCGAGATGCCCAGTTTTTCCAGGGCCTTGAGTACAGGCTCGGGGTGGGGCTTGTGGTTTTCCGTGTCCTCGGCGGTCACCAGCGTCTCGCAATAGGGCGCCAGGCCGAAGAGCTCCAGGTCCCGGGAGGCGTTGCAGCGGCGCTTGGAGGTCACCACCGCGAGGCGGTAGCCGCGTTCCCGCAGCGCGGACAAGGCCTCCCGCACCCCCGGATACTCCCTCACCAGGCGCCGGTAATTGTCGTCGTAAACGCGCTGGTAGAGGTCGAATATCTCCCCGGCGCGACCGGGGTCGATATCCCTTGCCTGCTCCGCGAGGGGCCGCCCGACCTGCAGGAGCAACTCCCGGTCGTCACGCGGCGGGAGGCCCAGGAGGCGGAAGGTCTCCCGGAACGAATAGAGGATGAGCGGGATGGTGTCCACCAGTGTGCCGTCCAGGTCGAAGAGCAGGGAGTTCACCGAGCGCAGGTCTGTTTCCGCCATGATTTGCGCGTCGCTTGCTCCTTCCGGTTATCCACAAATGGCACGGGTTTCCGCGCCGTCGGCCTACCTCAGGTGATAGGTCTCGTTCACCAGCGTCACCGTGGCCGAATCCCGGATTCCTCCCTCGTAGTACTTGACGGCGGAGACGGAAGCCAGGTCGATCTGGATGCGGAACATGCTGTCCAGGTCCATGCGCAGAGCCTCGCAGAGCACGCCCCTTATGGGCCCACCGTGGGAGACGACGAGGACGCTTTCCCTGCCGGGATTGAGGGAGGTGATGCGGTCGACCGCCGCCATGACCCTCTCCCTCACCGCGGCGAAATCCTCACCACCGGGAATGGCCACCGAGGAAGGGTTGCGCATCCAGTTTCCCACCGCATCCCCTTCCTGCTCGAACAGCTCCCGTATGGAGCGCCCGTCCCATTCCCCCATGTCCACTTCCATGAGGCCGTCCTCGACCTCCACGCGGAGGCCCTGCGCCTCGGCGACCGGCGCCGCCGTCTCCAGGCAACGCTTCAGGGGACTGCAATACACGGCCTTCAACTCGATACCGCGGAAGAAGTCAACCACCCGCCTCGCCTGCTCGAGGCCTTTCTCGTTGAGTCCGATGTCCAGGCGCCCCAGCAACCTCTGCTGGGCATGGTACTCGGTCTCCCCGTGCCGCAAAAGATAGAGCGTTCCCATGACCTAACCATTTTAGCCGCGGCCGGGCAGCGGGGCAAGGAACATTGAGCCCTGCCGGGAAAGCTGCACTGGACCCTGCGGGGACCCTGCCGGTCCCCGTAATCCGCATGAGGCGACCTGCGGCTTACCCGCGCCCTTCCCCCGGCAGTCCCTCATCCCCGCCCGCCATACGTGCGGCCGGTGGCGAGTGCGGGCAGGTGGCCGTCGCGGGCGAACGCCCCCAGCTCACGGAGCGACCTGACCCCGAGCAGGCGGAACGATGCGACGAGGAGTAGCGCCCCTCCCGTCTCTTCTGCCCAGAAGAGCGGCTCGCGCAGGTACTCCATCACCTGCTCCATGATGGTGCCCAGCGAGGGATGGCGCAAGAATGGCCCCAGGGAAGGCCAGAACGCCGTGGTGGGCTCCACCCATATCCTGTCCAGCACCAGGTGCGCGGCCATGCCGCAGGCAAGCCAGAGGAGCCTGTCGTCCCCGCGGCGCCTCCACCTGTACGCGCCGCCCAGAAGGAAAAGGAGGGCGAAGAGAAAGGTGTGGAAGTATATGCGCCCGTTCTGAAAATGGGCCCGCAGCAGGGCCTGCCCCAGCGGTTTATCCACCAGGTCCGGCAGCACGCTGCCCAGCAGCAACCACCGCAGGTCGGGGACATCACGGGAGAAGCCGCGGCTCTCCCCCCACCAGGAAACGGCGGCCGCGGCGGGGGCGGCCGCGAAACCCATGTGTGCGATGAGAAACACCCGCTATTCCTCCCCCCGCGGGCCGCCACCCTCATCCCCGCCGGGATCCTCCCACTCTTCCGCTGCGGGTTGCTCTTCCGCCACGGTGAAAAGCGCCTCCTGCCCCGGCCCCGTCTCCGCCTCACGGCGGCGCCGGGGGGAGAACCGTGTGCCTGCCTGGTCGAGAGCCAGGTTGGCCAGGCGGTCGGCCTCCTGGTTGCGCTCACGCGGCACGTGCTCGACGCGCCAGTCCCTGTAACGCCCCAGCATGGACATGACCTGCGCGTAAAGGCTGCGCAGCGTCTTCTCCTTCACCCGGTATTCGCCGCGGAGCTGCAGGGCCATAAGCTCGCTGTCCGTGTAGATGCGCAGGCGGTCCACCTCGAAGACGGACAGGAGCCTCAGGGCATGCACCAGCGCCGTGTACTCCGCGAAGTTGTTGGTGGCCTCGCCTATGGCCTCCCCGAAGGACGCCACCTCGCGTCCCTGGCGGGTTAGCACCAGCACCCCGATGGCCGCGGGACCAGGGTTGCCCCGCGCCGCCCCGTCCACGAACACGTGCAGCTCCTCGAAACGCTTCGCTCCCTGAAAGGCCGGTTCCAACACGCTTTTCCTGCTCTTCCTCGCCTGCAAGGTCCACACCGCCTCGTCGTTCAGCTCCCGTCCTGCCTTACCAGTATGCGCCCGCAGTTGGGACAGCGGAATATCCCCTCGCTTCTCAGGAAACGGTCGTATTCCTTTCCCGGGAGCTCCACCCGGCATCCCTGGCATATGCCCTCGATGACCTTTACCACGGCGAGGTTTTGCTTTCCCGCCAGCAGCTTCTCGTACAGCTCCAGCAGCTCGTCCTCGAGGCTCCCCGCCAGCTCCTCCCTCTCCCTTTCCAGCTCGCCGAGCTCGCCCTGCAGCTTCTCCAACTCGGCGCGCAGGGTCCCCTCCTTTTCCTCGATGTCGGCGAGCAGCTCGTTTCGCCTTGCCCGCAACCCCTCCACGCGGAAGCGTATTTCGTCCTGCCTTTCCATCTCCTCGAGGAGCTCCGTCTCCAGCTCGTCCTTCTTGCGCTTGAGCGAGCGCACCTCTGCCTGAAGCCCGCGCAACTCCTTCGGGTTCGTCACCCTCCCCCCGAAGAGCTTTTCCTCCTCGCGGGCCAGCTTCTCGTCGACGCCCTGTACCTCCGTCTCCAGCCTCTTCTGTTTCTTTCCTGATTCTTCCAGGGACGACTCCGCTTCCCCCAGGGCGCGGGCGCACGCCTCCTCCTCCTCGCGAAGCGCGGCCACCTCCTCACCCAGTGGATGGTTTTCCACCTGCTCCCGCAGCGCGAAGATGCGCGTATCCAGCTCCTGCACCTGCTGCAGCCTTGCCAGCTCGCTCAACCCTCACCTCCGGTCTGCCAGGGACACGTCTCCCTCTCGGAGCCGAAAACCTCGATCTCCATGCCGGCCGCATCGGCCATCTCCGCCAGGCGGCGGGCCAAAAAGGGGACCACCACTCTCTCGGTATGATAATGCCCGGCGTCGATGACGGCCAGCCCGGCCCCAAGGGCCGCCAGCGCCTCGTGGTGGCTAACGTCCCCGGTGACGAGGACATCGGCGCCCATGCGCCTTGCTTCGCCTGCACGGTCCCCTCCCCGGCCGCCGCAAACCGCCACCCTGCGCACCCGCGCCTCCGCGGCACCGGCGAACCTCACGGCGGGGCAAGCCAGCCGCCGGCGGCACAGCCCGGCCAGCTCGTCCAGCCTCATGGCGCGGGGAAGGTCCCCTATCCTGCCCGTGCCGCCGCGCCGCGGCGAGCGTGCCGGGTAGATGTCGATCGCCGGCTCCTCGTAGGGGTGCACGGCCATGAGCTCCCGCACCGCGCGCTCCAGGCAGGGGCCTTCCACCCACACCTCCAGCCTCACTTCCCGCACCTCGCTCCAACGCCCCTTTTCCCCGCAGAAGGGGCGCGAGCCCGGTCCCGGCAAAAAAGTCCCCACCCCCTCCGTGCGGAACGAGCAGCCCTCGTAGTCGCCGATAACCCCGGCCCCTGCGCGGAAAAGGGCTTCGCTCGCCGCCCCCAGGTGCTCCGGCGGCAGGAAGGTCACCAGCTTGAAACCCTCCAGCGCCGCTGCCCCGCCCAGGGGCACGTGGTCCCGCAGGCCCAGGACTTCGGCCAGGGCGGTGTTCACGCCCTGGGGGGAGGCGTCCAGGCTGCTGTGCGCGGCGTAGACGGTCAACCCGGAACGGACGATGTCGCGGGCGAGGGCGCCCTCCGGCTCGTCCTCCAGGAGACGTCGCAGGGGTCGGAAAAGCGGCGGGTGGTGGCAGACGACCATGCCGGCCTTCCTGGCGATCGCCTCCCGCAGCACCTCCCCGCTCACCTCGAGCGCGACCAGCACGGCGTCGACCTCCGCGTTCCGTGACCCGAACTGCAGGCCCGCGCTGTCCCACTCCTCCGCCAGTCCCGGGGGCGCCAGGCGCTCAACCAGCTCTATCACCTGACCCGCCAAGCATCCCATCTCTTTCCCCTTCCCGCATTCCCTTGACCCGCGACGCCTTTTCGCTTGCGCGCGCCAAGACTGCCCCTTCCAGGCGTCTTGCGAGAGACCCTGTTCTAATATACAGGAAAGACCGGCTTTCCACATGGCCAACCGCAAGGGGACCGTGCGGGCGATAAGCGGGCCGGGAGGCGCACCTTCCCCTTCCCGGGAGGGCGGGCGGCGGCGCCGGGCCGGGCGCCGTATCGTCGCGGCAGGCGCGCGTTCCAGGGCCGGTGGCCGTCCGCGGCGGCATGATGCCGTATCGTTTCGGTAGGCATGAGCGGCGCGCGGCACGATGCGGCGTGATGTTATACTCAATTGTTGTTCAGCGGTCGCCCGGAGCCCGCGGGCGATCCCGGCAAGGAGCGCCGATGACCAGGACGAGATTCATAGTGAGCGACCTACACCTGGGAGCCGGAGACCACCTGGACGACTTCGCGCAGGACGCCTCCTTCCGCTCCTTCGTGGAGACCATCTCCAGGCGCCGCAGCTCGGAACTCATCATAAACGGAGATTTCATCGACTTCGTCAACGTAAGCCTGGAGAAGACTGCCGGCAAGCCCTTCC
The DNA here is from genome assembly GCA_014360655.1 of Actinomycetota bacterium. Classification (NCBI taxonomy): domain Bacteria; kingdom Bacillati; phylum Actinomycetota; species Actinomycetota bacterium. The sequence continues at coordinate 29,232 of JACIXC010000013.1, forward strand.
AGCGCCTGGGTTGCACGGAAGCGGAATCCCTCCGCAAGCTGGAAAAGGTCCTCGAGGCCCACCGTGACTGCTTCCTGGCGCTGCGCGGTTTCATGGAGAGCGGCCATCGCCTGGTCCTCGTGCCGGGCAACCACGACGTGGACCTCTTCTGGCCGCGGGTGCGCGACCGGCTCCTCGAGGAACTGGGCACGCCGGACTCCGAGCGCTTCCACTTCGCTTACACCGGCATCTACCGCGACGGCGGCCTCTACGTGGAGCACGGAAACCAGTACTTCGCGGACAGCGCCTTCGAGAACTTCACCCACCCCTTCCTGCGCGACCCCAAGTCGGGGGAGCTGAGGCTGGAGAGGAGCTGGAGCAACTGTTTTCTTGAATATTTTGCCAGAGGAATGATCAGCGAACGGAGCCCCTTCATCAACAACGTCAGGCCCATCCCCAACATGGTCTTCATGGGCATACAGGACGAGAACCTGCGCTTCAAGCTGGTGTACGGCTACAAGCTGCTCCGCTTCATGTCCAAGGTGGGGTTTCCACCCTTCAAGGAGAGCCGGGAGCTGCAACGGCGCAGGCGGGAGGGGCTGCTGGACACATGGGGATACTCGCTCAAGAGGGCCCTCGACCTCGCTTCCGGCCGCGGCCGCGTGGAGCTGCAGGGGGTGGAGGACGCGCAGCGGTTGAGCCCCGGGCTGCCGGAGGATGACGAGGAAGAGACGACGGTGACGCCGGAAACGGGTGGGCTCCTCCTCGATTCCCTGGCCACAAGGGAGGATGCGCTCTCGGTGGCGGCGCGCGACCTTCTCCTCTCCGACCAGGGCATAGACGTGGTGGTCTTCGGCCACGACCACCGCTACTACTCCAACGAGCTGCAACCGGTGCTCGGCGGCAGGAAGGGGAAGTACTACATCAACACGGGCACCTGGATTCCCATGCTCTTCCTGACCAAGACCAAGCGGCAGCTGCGCTGGAGGGACCTTGCGGACGAGAGCCTCTACCAGCAGCTCCTCACCTACGCCACCGTCAGGAGGGGCATCCACGGCTACACCGCGTCCCTGCGCCGCTTCACGCCCTGACCCGTGTCATGCCGCAGGGAACGACGGGTCCTCAACGCTTTGCCGCTGTCGCCGGTGCATAAGCGCCGGCGGGCCAGGCCGTTCCCTCCCGCCGCAGGGCGACAACCGACGGGGGTGAAAGGTGTGTCCCTGCGCCACGGGGAACCGGCCCTCTCAGGACTTGGAGCAGACGAGCTGGATATACTTGCCTACGCCCTTGAGGTGAGGCTCCTGCCCCGCCCTTTCCTCCAGGTCCAGAATGCCGCGGTAGCACTGCCCTTCCTCGAAAAGCGAGCAGTCGATGAACTCCGAGAAGATGAGCAGTCCGTACTGGCCCTCCAGGTTATATCCCAGGGGGTCGAGCAGGTTCATCATCTCCTCGTCCGAATAGAGGTGGCCGCGGCCGCGGTGCAGTTGTGTGGGAAATTCTTCCATATCAAAGGCCTCCATGGCCTCGCGCACGTTTCCCTCCATGATGACCTTCTGCATTATCAGCCCGTAGCGGTTGAGGAAGACCAGGGAGAGCCTGCCGCGCGGCCGCAGCACCCGGGTGATGATGTTGAGGGCCCGCAGCGGGTCGTCAACGTACTCTATGGTCTCGTGGCAGATGATGAGGTCGAACTCGTCGGAGATGCATTCCTCCAGGTTCTCGATGCGCTCGTTGAGAAAGCGCAGCAGGGTGGCCCGTTCGGGCAACTGCTCCCGCGCCCTCTCCTCCGCCGTCTGCAGCAGGCATGCCTGCGGTTCCAACATGGTCACCTTGTGACCGAGGGCGGCGAAACGCAGTGCCACTTCCCCCAGTCCGCTTCCCACGTCGAGGATGTTGAGCCCTTCTCCTCCTTTTTTCATCTCCGCCTCGAGATGCCGGTGCAGGTAGCGGAAAGCCAGCTCCGCCTCCAGGCGGGTGGTGGGGGCCTCCGCGAGCTCCATGAGGAATTCGGTTTTTTCTTCCGGGGTTCTTTCCATGCAGCGACCTCCCTTTTCTCGATCCCGCAGGAACATGATATGACCGGGCTTTCGCCGCGGTCAACCGCTCTCCGGCCCGGCCCGCCGCCTCATGCGGCCGGGAAAGCTCACGCGGGCCTGAGGGTGCCTTCCCCGACTCGCAAGATGCTTACTCCCCGCCGTAAAAAGCATGGGGGGCAGGCGGTATCTCACGCCTGCCCCCCTTAAACGCGTATGGCGCCGCCGCGGCGGCGCTGCGCCTGCCGGCTCAGAAGCGGTAGCCGCTCCTCGCCTCCGTGGTCCTCGGCTTCGCCTCGCTCACCTTGAGGGTGCGTCCGTCCATCTCCCTGCCGTTAAGGCCGGAGATGGCCGCTTTCGCCTCGCTCTCGTTGGACATCTCCACGAAACCGAACCCGCGCGAGCGGTTGGTGTTGCGGTCCGTGACGACCTCGGCCGAATCCACGGTCCCGAACTTCTCGAAAGCCCCGCGCAGGTCGCCGGAATCCGTCGCGTAACTCAGGTTTCCCACGTATATCTTCACTTCTCTCACCTCCTTCGTTTTAAAAAATCCCGAGGAGCAGGTCTCCTCGGGACGATCTTCGTAACACCTCAAAAACCAATGCATTTATACAATACCCCTCCCCGGCATAAATAGCAAGGGCTTTCGTGCGCATTTCTTGTTGCTGCAACGGAGAGGGACCCGCGCGATCGGCCCCGCGCGCGAAACGGCGGCGCGCGGGCCGGCAAGGGCGCAGCCGCTCTCAGGCGGGGAAGACGACCTCTATCTTGTCATGCGACAGCTTCCTGACCTTCAGGTCTTCATGGAAATATATCCCAACTCACTTGACGAGGCCCATGCATATGCCTATGAGTCCACGGTGGGACTTGTAGGCCATGATGAGGGTGCGGTCGTCTACCCACTCGTACTCGAAGCGCGGCGGACTGGCGTTTTCCATGGTCTTGGTGGCCTTTACGTGCACCTCGTCCATCTTGAGCAGGAAGTCCCTCGCGCTGTTGACGCCGCGGCAATATATCCCGTAGACCTTGGGGGCGTAGACGTTGACCCAGTATTCGCCGAAGGCTTCCGCCGCCTGCTCCAGGGTTATCCCCAGGACCTGGCAGGTGTTCTTAAGCATTTCAAGCGCGCTCCCGTCGAGCCAAAGCCCCTGTTAAAGGCAACGGCAAGACGCGCAGGTGAAACGGGAGACATTCAACGCGTGTCCGCCCGGCTTGCCTCCCCGGTACTCCACGTCACGGCGCCAGGAATGCGGTGACCCCCTCCTCGCCTTCCTCCTCCAGCTCCATCTTCAGGCCCTTGAGCACTTCCAGGATATCGTAGCCCTTGTCGAGGAACCCCAGGTACTCGTCATGAAAGGAGTACATGTCATCCCATAATTTTACGATCCGCTCCACCGCGCTTGCGTCGAAACTGTCCCAGTCCGCGCAAAGTACCTCGAAGGCATCTATGTCGCCGTTGATAATCGACCTCTTCAAGCGGTCGAAAAGAGATCTCTGCTCCTGGATGAGCGACAACACGCCATCCTGCATGTTGCAGCATTCCGCGGGTGGATTGAGGGCCTGGAAGCGCTTGGTCACCTGGTCGATATGGGCGATGTCCTGGTCGATGAGGGCCACGGCGTCCGCGGGAGTCATGTTCTCCCGCACGTTGTCCGAGGCGAAGGATGTTTCCACCCATTCTTCCCATATGCGCGACCAATCTCCCGCGAACGTGAATACCGCAACTGCGCGGGCGGCGTAATCGGCCGTTTCTTCGTAGTATGAAAGTGCCTCCGAGGCCAGCGAAGTGCATTGCTCGGGCGGCTGCAATCCCTGCAATTCCTTCACCGCCTGGTCGATCACCGAACCGACCGTTGCGAATTCGTCGCGTAGCTCGTCGCACCACCAGCTGAAGGGTTTGTCGCTGTAATCGCTCCGGTTCCACTTGTTCTCAACATGCTGGAGCTTGGCGACAACGCCGTCGTGGATTCCCAGCGCCTCTTTCTTGTATTCCTCCGGGCTCATGCCCTTGTGAAAAACGAAAAAGAAGAGCAGCAGGAAAACGGCGGCGCAGATGGACAAGGCTGCCGGAATGGAAATGAGCATTATCTTCCTCCTTCGCCTGTCCTCCTCGATCAAGCGCCGCAGTTGCTCCCTGCTCACATAATAGCTCGTGCCGGCGGTCGAAACATCCTGGCGCTGCGCGTTGGGGAGACCTTGCCCCCGCACCGGCGCCGGCGCTCTTTTCCTCGCGGCGTAAGGCGTTGCCGTCACGGAAGCCCGCTGCGCCGTCCCCGCCGCCCTTACGGTCATGCCTTGCGGCCCATCCGCCGCAAGCCGCCCGGGAGCCGTAGCCCCGCATGGGGGTGGGTTGTTCCCCGGCGACTCCGCCGTCTCCTCGGCGAACAACACGTTGCCGCATTGCGGGCAGAAATATTCCTGGATACCGACCTGCGCACCGCATTGCCTGCAGATTTTTCCCAGCACATCCACCACTCCCTTCATAACTCGCCTCTTTCAATTATTCGAAGGGATGTGGGGAGAACTTAACACTCATCTTATCGTTTACATTTTACGCGAAAATCGCCCGATATGCGCCCAACGCCGAGATCCCCATGCGTGTTGGAGAGGCGTCTTCGACCCTCTGTGTTAGAACCGGCAGCGGAAGAAGGGGGGATGCCCCTCGTGGGCCTGATGATCATGGCTCGACCGGAGAACCCGCCCGGTTTCGCGATGTCGCTTCCCGCTACATCCATACCACAAGCCGACCGGAGGGAACCCTTCCTACTGCGACGTCTTCCGCTGTTGTCTGCGAGCGCAACTAGTGAGGATGAAGTCCTTTCTTCCGTCCAGGCCCGGGACCCTGAAGAGAGGCGAAGCCGATTCGTGCGTGGGTGCGCCACAAGGACAAGCCGGCCGGCGGGGAATACCCTCCGGCCGTGCTTTTTCATGGTGGGCGTTGCGGGATTTGAACCCACGACCTCCTGCTTGTAAGGCAGGCGCTCTCCCGCTGAGCTAAACGCCCCGAGTCAATGAAAATATACGGCACGGCCACGGGGAAGACAACACTCCATGTGCACGGCCACGGGGAAGACAACACTTCGTGACCGGCTCTGCCCCCACCGGCTCCGCCCCGGTCGGCACGGTGCGATTGCCCGGGCGGGGCGAGGCGATGTAATCACGCCTGCCGCCCGCGTTCGCTTCCCGCTAGGTCCCGCCGCCCTTAACCGCGAGCCTTTCCGCCCTTTCCTTGTGGGCCCGGTTCATGGCCTCGAAGGGGGCCCGGGAGGTCTTTACCACTACCTTCCATACCAGCGGCGCCAGGATCCCGGAGACGGAAACGCCGTGTTTCAGCAGGGTCCTTCCTTCTGCCAGGGGCTCCAGGAGCCACCAGTGCTCGAACTCGAACACCCCGGGCAGGTTGAGGAAGGCCGTCCAGCGCAGTTCCCCGGGAGGCTCCACCACCGTCAACCTGGGACGGTAATCGCGCCCCCGCATCCCCTCCGGCTCGAAGCGCACGCGCAGTACCTTGCCCGGCGCGAGTTCTCCGCTCGCCCTGCGTATCATGGGGTTCCATGCGGGATAGGCGGCAAGGTCGCTCAGCACCTCCCACACGCGGTCCCTCCCCGCCTCCACCTCCAGGCTTGTCACAAGCTCGCGCTTCAGCATCACCCACCTCCGGATATTCACCGCCGGCGCGCGCCTACCTCCTCAATTCGAAGAGGAAGGTGCGCTCCGCGACGATCTCCCGCTGTGCCTGTATCAACACGGCGACCTCGTTCGCCTGTCCCACCTCGGCCGCCACGTCCACGCTCAGGAGGCCCAGGGAGGGCAGCGTGTAGTTACGTGAGACCTTCTCCCCCGACCCCAGCAGGAAAGTCACCTTCGCCTTCTGCGCTCCTTCCAGGGGGTTGAAGAGGGCCAGGCGCTCCGCAAAACCGGGGGCGGTGCACCCTTCCGCGAAGCACCAGCGCTCGCCGGGAGGCTCGCCCCCGGTGTCGCAGGAGCCGCCCGATACGTTGTTGAAGAGGAAGAAGGCGTTGCGTTCCGCCACCACGGGAAGCAGGCTCTCCACCCGCACGGCATAATCGATGTCGGGGGGGAGGTAGGAGTTGAGGAAAAGGTCCCTGCGCTCTCCCGCCTGCAGGACGAACTCCTCGTCCACGCGCGTGCCGTCCGACCCCGAGAGCGCGCAACGCACCCGGGTAGCCTCCCGGCAGGGATTGTACACGGTCAGGTAGGTGTCGCAGAGGCTCCTGGTGGTGCCTCCCGCAAAGTACCAGTCTCCCCTGGGAAAGGAGGTCCCCGTCGTGCAGTTGCCGCCCTTTATCCCGTTCCCGTAGCTGAAATATTGCGCCCTCTCCACGACAACGGGGGTGTCGCATCTCGCCACCAGTACGTGGTCCCCCGCAGGCACCAGGTCGTTTACGCGCAGGGTCGCCCGCGCGAGAGGCGGGACCGACAGCCCGCTCGCCGTGGTCCCGCTGCCGCCGATGAAGCCCAGGTCGACAAGCGCCGTCGTCCCGGAGGGATTGAAGACGCTGAGGTATTCCTCGAAACCCTCCCGAGTGGTGCTGCCGGGGAAATAGAAGATCCTGCCCGGCTCCCGCACCCCCCTCGCTATGGAGCCGCCGCAGCACCCGGAACCCCGGTCGAAAATGAGCGTCCTCTCCGCCGCCACCGGCGCGGAGGACAGCAACTGCACGGACACGTCCCCCTGCCAGGGGACCTCCCGGTTCACGGGGATGGAGATGCGGCCCTGCGGCGGTACCACGTAGCTCCTCGCCACGCTCCCCTGCGCGGTGTAATAGCGCGCTTCCAGGTCCGCCTGCGACCTGCCGGGGTTTACGACGTTCACCCACTCCTCGAAGCCCTCGGCGGTAGTGCCGTCGGCGAAGTAGATGCTCCGGGAGGCCTCGCTTATGCCGGGGCCCGTCTCCCCGCCCCTCATCACCCTCTTCCACCCGTACAGCTCTGTGATGGTGACGAAACAGAACCCCCTCTGCTGCAGCCCCTTCACCACGCCAGTCAAAAGCTCGTAGGTATGCCGGCCGCCGAAATGGAAGAGAAGGATGCTGCCGTCACGGGCGGCGTTGACCATGTAGGCGGCGCGCTCCGGAACCGGGTAGTCGACCCCTCGCGAATCGCCGCTGTCCAGGTCCCACATCACCGGGGTATAGCCCGCGGCGGCGGCCACCGCCTGCACGCGCGCATCGATGAATCCTCCCGGCGGGCGGAAGAGGGGGAGCTGCTGCCCGGTCAGTGACGCGATCACCGCCTGGCAGGTGTTTAGCTCCGCCCTGATCTGGTCGTCGCCGATCCTGGTGAGCCAGGGATGGTTCTGGGTGTGGTTGCAGATGTCCCATCCCAGGGCGTTCATCTCCCGCAGCAGGGAAGGGTTCCTCTCCGCCCAGGACCCGATGACGAAAGCGGTCGCGCTGATCCCCTGCGAGGAGAGGAACTCGAGGATGCGATGGTCGAAGTTGTAGCCGTCGTCGAAGGTGAGGGCCACGCGCGGCGGGTCATCCGCGGCGAGGGCGCGAGGAACGCCCGCTGGCGGGGCAAAGAGCGCGACGCCCAGGGCGAGCGCGAGAAAAAGGACCGCACAGCGCCTCATGTTCATTCACCCACCTTCCTTCCGGCCGCTACCCTCTTACCGGCTTCCGACGCACTTCCTTCGCTCCTCTCCCCCATCTCCTCCGGCACCCACAGGATAGAGCGTGGCGATTCTCCCCCTTCGCCGCCATAGGCATTTTCACGCCCTATCCTTCTCTCCCCTTCCTCCGGCCTTCACCACGTCTTTCCTCCGCCTCTTTTCCTCCTCTTTTCCGGCAAACTTTCCCCACTCTTTTCCGACGCATTTTCGGCCCGATGCCTCCCCACCCTACCCGGGCTCATCCCGCCAGCACCTCCACCACGTCCCCGATAGCCCTGCGGGCGACCCGGGGACGCGCCCCGCCGGACAGCACGTAACATACCCTGCTTGGGAAATATTTCCTTACCTTCACCGCGAACTCGCGGTACGCGCCATCGCTCAACTCGAAGGCGCCGTAATCCTCGCGATGGCTGTCATGGCCGAAAATTATGAAAAGGAGCTCCGGCGCGAATTCCTCCGCCGCCAGCAGGGCCTGGTCCACGGCGCGCAGGAACTGCCCGTCGCCCGCGTTGTGGGGCAAGGCCAGGTCCAGGTTATGGGGTCCGCGGGGCTCCTTCATCGTATATCCGGAATGGAAGTTCACGTGCAGTATCTCGGGGTCGCCCCCCAGGATGTCACGCGTGCCGTCCCCGAAGTGGGGATCTATGTCTATGATGGCCATGCGCCTCGTTCCCACCTCCTCACGCAGGAGGTCGATAGCCATGGCCACGTCGTTCAGGTAACAGAAACCCCAGAAGCCGTCATGGCTCGCGTGATGCCCGGCGGTGCCCACGAAGCAGAAGGCGGCATGCGCCCGCCCCTCCACCACCTCGCGAGCCCCCATGATCACCGCCCCCGCCGACAGTAGGGCGACCCCGTAATAGCCGCTGTTCCTCACGCCCTGGATGTGTTGTTCGCTGTGCGCCCTTGCGGCCAGGCCCTCCTCCGCCGGCTCCGCCTGCAGGACCTTCACCCCCTCCCGCTGCAGCAGGCCCCGGGAGCGCAGTTCGCCGAAAGCGGGCGCTACCCTTTCCCGCAGTGCGGGGTGGCCCCGCAGGGCGAAATCGGGGTGATAGACGATCACCAGCCTGCAGCTCTCCGCCGACGCCATCTCCGTCCTCCTCATCCCTCGCGTCGCGAGATCATTTCCGGGCGGGCGACGGAGGAACCTCCCGGAATCCGCCGGCCTTCCTTCCTTGCCTCGTGGTCCCAGCCGCAGCCAGCGCTGCCGCCCCCTCGCGTTCCACGTCTTCCGTGCCTTTCACGCCTCAACTTCCGTGCCTCCCATGCCTGCCGCCTCCCGCCGTTCCTCCTATGTCTGCCCCGCCTTCCGTGCCTCCCATGCCTTCCATCCCTTACCTTGCATGCCATATCTTCCATGATCTTTCCATGCCCAACCTCGCATGCCTCCATATTACTCGTTGTCGCCGCCAAGGAGTATGAGGAGATCGTCTTGCCGGCCTGCCCGCCGCCCCCTGCGCCGCCGGCAAGCGGGCCTCCCGCCACGCGGGAGTTTATCCCGGCGGGAAGAGGGGTAAAAACTTAAAGTGCCGCAGAGAACCGGTTGGATGGTCGAGAAAGGAGGAGGGCTTATGGCGACCTATATCCTCATCAGCCGGCTGACGGACGAGGGATGTGCCACCCTGACCAAGAACCCCGATCGCATCAAGGAAGTGAACAAGGACGTAGAGGCCATGGGCGGCAAGGTGATCGCGCAGTACGTGGTGCTGGGGCAGTACGACTTCGTCAACATCGTGGAGGCACCGAACAACGAGACCATCGCCCGCATCTCCGTGCAGCTGGCCTCGCGCGGGACCGTGCGCATCATGACCCTGCCGGCCATCGAGGTGGATGCCTTCATAGAGAGCCTGAAGTAGGTCAAGCGATAGGGCTGGGCGAGGCGGAGGGGCGCCGCGCGGCGCCCCTCTATGCGCTCCAGGCCGGGAAAAGCGGCGGAAACGCGCGCGGCCCGCGCGATATGCTCCTGCGGCGGTTCCGGTAGTCCTATCAATCCACGAAGCGGTACTTGATGAGGGTCCAGAGCGCCGGGAGGCCATCCCTCCAGGAGATCTTCTTCCCCTCCTCGATCTCCCGCCCCGTGTAGGATATGGGGACCTCGTAGATCCTGATCTTCTTCTTGAGGATCTTGGCGGTTATTTCCGGCTCTATCTCGAAGCGGTTGGAACGCAGGACTATGCCCTCCAGGGCGCGCCGGGTGAAGAGCTTGTAACAGGTCTCCATGTCGGAGAGGGTGGTGTTGTAGAGGATGTTGGTCACCAGGGCCAGGAAGCGGTTGCCCACGTAATGCCAGAAGAGCATGTTCTTGCGCGGTCCGGTGAAACGGGAACCGTAGACCACCTCCGCCTTCCCTTTCAGTATGGGCTCGAGCATCTTGGGGTAGTCCTCGGGATCGTACTCCAGGTCCGCGTCCTGGATGATGATGAGGTCGCCGCTTGCGGCGGCCAGGCCGGCACGCACGGCGGCTCCCTTGCCCCGGTTCTCCGGTTGATAGATGACCCGGGTCGCCGAGTTTTCCTCCATGGCCAGGATGTCGCGCGTACCGTCCGTGGAGCCGTCGTCCACCACCACTATCTCCAGCTCCAGGTCGCCCAGGTCCACCTGGCGCACCCGGCGCAGGATCTCCTTGATGGTGTTGCGCTCGTTGTAAACGGGGATGATGACCGATAGCTTCAAGGGGCTTCCTCCCACAACTCTGTCTTGCCGTTCCGCCGGTTAGCCTCCTTCATCACGGCGCCCGCTTTGCCCGCACCGGCTGTTTACGACTTCCCGCCGGCCGTGCATCCGCTCCCCTCGCAACGGAGGCCTTTTTCGCATCTTTCGGCATTCTCCACCATCCTTTTTACGCAGCGAGGAGTCCGCCGCGCAACCCTCACCCCGCTCGCGCGGCGCCGGAGACCTGCCCCGTACGCCGCCACCCGCGTCATATATCGCCGTAACGCTCGCGGTAATAGCTGCGGAACTCGCCGCTCTTCAACGGCCGCCACCACGCCTCGTTCTCGCGGTACCAGCGCACCGTCTCCCGCAGCCCCTCCTCGAAAGCCACGAGCGGCCGCCACCCCAGGGCATGGATCCTGGAACAATCCAGGGAATACCTGAAGTCATGCCCCGGCCGGTCGGCCACGCGCTGGATGCGGTCCTCCCCCATCCCCATGATCTCGAGGATGGCGCGCGTCAGGGCAAGGTTGCTCTTCTCGTTGCCGCCCCCCACGTTGTATATCCCGCCTCTCTCCCCGCGCCGCAGGACCAGGTCTATGGCCCGGCAGTTGTCCTCCACGAAGAGCCAGTCCCGCACGTTCTTCCCCTCGCCGTAGAGGGGGACCTTCCTCCCCTCGAGGAGGTTGGTGACGAAGAGGGGGATGACCTTCTCCGGGTACTGGTAGGGGCCGTAGTTGTTGGAGCTGCGCACGATGACGGCATCCAGGCCGTAGGTCTCCACGTACGAGCGGACCAGGAGGTCCGCGCCCGCTTTGGACGCCGCGTAGGGGCTGTTGGGCTGCAGGGGGCTGTCCTCGCGGAACGACCCCTCCGGGACGCTCCCGTAAACCTCGTCGGTGCTGATCTGCACGTAGCGTATCCCCCGCTCCTGCGCCGCGCGCAGCAGGCGGAAGGTGCCGAGCACGTCGGTGCGGACGAAGTCCTCGGGAGAGGTGATGGAGCGGTCCACGTGGGTCTCCGCGGCGAAGTTGATCACCGCCTCCGGCCCCCAGGCGAAGGCCTCCTCCACGTCCCGCTCCTCGCAGATGTCGCCACGCAGGAACCGGTAACGCGGGTCACCCTCCACGTCACGCAGGTTCTCGGGATTGCCGGCGTAGGTGAGCTTGTCCAGGTTGAGGACCTCGTCCTCCTCGTGCTCCCGCAGCACGTGGCGGATGAAGTTGCTCCCTATGAACCCGCATCCCCCGGTGACCAGCAGGCGCATCCCCTTCACATCCTTCCTATCGCTCTTTGCTTCCTCAGCGCATCACTATTTCCCAGTCGTAGGGGACGGCCGCCTCCTGCTGGCCGACGTATTCCGGGTCCTCGCCCTCCCCCTCCACGACCAGGAGCACCAGGGCGGGGCGGCCTCCCACCGCCTTCCACCCGCGCAGCACTCCCGGCGGGACGGCGACCTCGCGAAAGCGGTATTCTCCCAGGAAGAGCTCCATAACCTCGCCCCCGGCCTGCGAGCCCTCCCTGCGATCGCAGAGCACCAGCTTGATCATCCCCTGCAGGCAGATCACCCTCTCCGCTACCGCCTTTCTCCGGAACCAGGCCTCCACCCTTCCCGGGAACAGGTGGCGCAGGGTCGCCCTCCCGTAAGGAGGAGACGAGGCTTCACCGCCCCAGAGGTCCACCGCGTAACCGGTGGCGTCCAAGGCAGTGGGAAGTTCGCGAACGATAACTCCCGGGATCAATGCCGCCCTCCTCAGATCAGGCCTCAGATCAGGCCCACCCTGGAATTGTCTCCCAGCATGAAACGGAACGTCTTGGGGCGGTCGAACGACCGTTCGATCACCACGTTCTTTCCGATGAGGCTGTCCTCGATCCTGCCTGGGATGTTCCGGATGGCGCTGTTCTCCATGACGATGGAGTGCTCCAGCTCGCTTCCCTCCAGCGTGACCCCGTAATATATGGAGGTGAAGGGCCCCACGTAGGAATCGACGATGCGAGATCCCTTCCCCACCACGGAAGGCCCGCGCAGGGTGGAACGGATCACCTCCGCACCCTCCTCCACCACCACCCTGCCGAGGATGCGGGACTCCCCGTCCACCGTCCCCGCGCACAGCGGCTCCAGGTCCTCGAGGACCATGCGGTTGGCCTCCAGCAGGTCCTCGATATGCCCGGTGTCCTTCCACCAACCCCTGATCACGTGCGCCTCCACGTGATAGCCGTTCTCGATGAGGTGCTGGATGGCGTCGGTTATCTCCAGCTCGTTCCTCCATGAGGGCTTGATGGCGCGCGCGGCCTCGAGTATTACGGAGCGGAACATGTAGACCCCCACCAGGGCCAGGTCGCTCGGCGGCTCCTTGGGCTTTTCCACCAGCTCCACCACCTTGTTCCCCTCCAGGCGGGCCACCCCGAAGCGCTGCGGCTCCGCTACGTGCGCAAGCAGGATGAGGGCATCCACCTCCTTGCCGCGGAACTCGTCCACGAAGGCTACGATGCCTTCCTTGATGAGATTGTCGCCTAGGTACATGACGAAGGGGGTGTCCCCCAGGAAATCGGCCGCGGTGAGCACGGCGTGCGCCAGTCCGAGCGGCGCCTCCTGTCGGATATAGGTGACCTCGACCCCCCAGTGGGACCCGTCGCCCACCGCCTCGCGGATCTCGTCCTCGGTATCTCCCACGATGATGCCGACGTCCTCGATCCCCGCCTCCCGCAGGGCTTCCAGCCCGTAGAAGAGGATGGGCTTGTTGGCCACCGGCACCAGTTGCTTGGCCCTGGTATGGGTGATGGGACGCAGGCGCGTCCCCTCTCCGCCGCTAAGTATCAATCCCTTGAGCTCCATGAGAGTGAATTTTATCACACCGCCACATGTGCCGGCACGCCACACCGGCGCAGCCCGTCATTTCCATTTTCAGCCACGGGGTATATGATAGCCGTAGCGACGCTCGGCGACGGACGGCGACTTGCACGTGCGTCGCGGCGCGGCAAGCGACGGCGCAGCCGGAGAGAAAGCGGTGAGGGCGGTGAGGCACAGGTGAGCAGGGGTACGAAGGCGTTTCTTTCCCTGCTGGCGGCCGCCCTCCTCCTGGGTTCCGTCTTCGGCCTGGTGGTGACCCTCAACGCAGCGGAGCCCGCGCAGGGCACCCCGAAGCTGGAGATAAAGGTCCACACGCGCGAGGAGATCATGACCTGCGCCTACAAGGTGTACGGCGACGACCAGCAGGGGATGTGGGCGGCCAAGACCATAATCAGGAACACGGGAGAGGTGCCGGCGCGCGATTTCCGCATCGCCTACAAGATCGAGGGCTATACCGACTGGACCTCGACCGAGGTCTATCCCCTCATCCTGCCCGGCCAGACGGTGCGCGACTACTGCTGGCCCAACCTCGACGACGCCAAGGTGAAGCAGATCTCCACCAAGACGCCCGTGGAGCTAAAGGTGAGGTACGAATACGACGGCCTGGACTCCCCCGTGGAGGACACGGAGAAGATCTACCTCCTGGGCAAGAACGACTTCACCTTCACCTCCCTCGAGGAGGACGACATCTTCACCTTCTCCGATGCCTTCGACAATTACCCCTTGCTGGCCGCCTTCGTGACCCCCAACGAGGAAACGGTGAAGCGCTTCGCAAACCAGGTCTCCGGAGGGCTCGAGACGGTGATCAACGACCAGGATGCCCTCACGGCCTTCATCCGCTGCTTCGAGATCATGCGCCAGGCCGGCATCAAGTACATCATGGAGCCCTCCGGCTTCTGGACGGAAAGGCAGGCGCAGTACGTGCAGTACCCGCACGAGACCCTGCTCAGGGCCTCCGGCACCTGCCTGGACCTGGCCATCTGCATGGCCGCCCTCATGGAGGCGGTGGGCATCCGGTCCTACGTGGCCCTCATACCGGGGCACGCCATCCCGGTCATCCAGTTGCCCCAGAGCGGCACCTTCTTCGCCATAGAATCGACCTTCATAGACCGCGACTACGCCCTCTCCCATTACCCGGGGCAGACCAGCCCCGAGGTCACGGCGCAGGAGTGCATGGACATGGCGGAGATGGAGATCTACGACGCCATGAGCGAAGGCTCCTACATCCTCATCGATATCGAGAAGAGCTGGGAGAACGGGGTGATGCCCATATGGTGAGAGGGAAAGCGTGGGCTGCGTTGATCCTGGCGCCGGTCGCGGTACTGCTCGTCTTCCTCCCGGCGGCAGCGCCCCTCGCGCAGGAGCTGGGCGAGGGGGGATCCTATTCCCTGAGCGAAGACTACCGCATCGAGCTCAACGAGCTGGGCGACGGCCACGTCACGGACACCATAAGCTACGATCCCGACTGGTTCTCCACTTATGGCAGCCTTTTCCAGGAAAACCCCAACCTCCTCTCGCGGCGTTTCCGCGCGGACACCAACCTGGGTGAGATAGAGGATTTCGACGTGAGGATAAGCCAGAGCAAGGCCACCGTCACCGTGTCCTTCAACGCGCCCGGCCTGGCCTACCTCCTCGACGACGGGTGGCACCTCTTCGGCTACGGGGGATACCGGTTGGTGGACGAGGGGAACGACAGGATTGTCCTGGAGGCTTCCTGGGTCCTGAACAACGAATTCACCCTCTTCGAGGAGATGCCGCTCGAGGAAAAGGTGACCATAGTCCTGCCGGAAGGCGCGCGCAACGCGGAATGGGACGAGAAGACGGGGGCGGTGAGATACGAGCTGCCGGAGATCGTCCCCGCGGGCGGGGGCTTCCTCTACCGGCACAAGGCGCTCTTCACCGCCGTCTTTTCCCTCCTCGCCGCCCTCGGCCTGCTCCTCTTCCTCTTCGCCTCCACGCGCAGGGCCAGGGAGCCCGTGCCGGCCGCGGCGCCCCCGCTTGGCGCGCCGGCCCCGCCGGTCATGCCGCCGTTGCCGGAGACGCCCCCGCCGGCGGAACCTCCCGCGGTCATGCCCCCGGCGGAGGCGCATATATCCCCACCACCCACTCCGCCGGCACCGGGAAAACCCCCCGCCCCGCCGTCACCGCGGGAGAAGCCCTCCTCCCCGGCTTTCTGCACCAGGTGCGGGCATCCGCGCGGCGAGGGGGATGCCCTCTACTGCCGGCGGTGCGGCGCCAGGTATGAATAGCCCGCGGCGAAAAGGGGGCCGTTTACCGGACTTGCCTTATAGGGATCACGCGTGACCGGAAGGTAGCCTTTCTGCCAGGGCCTCCCCCACCGCCTCCAGCTGCCACCCCTTGAGCAGGCCGCTCTTGCGGATATCCTCCAGCCCCCGCGGTCTCAGCCTGGCCAGACCCTTGAGGGACGCGTTGGGCAGGAGGAATCCGGGGTCCATCCCCAGCTCAGCGGCTTTATTATCCCGGACTTCCTTGAACTTCCTCAGCAACTTCTCCGCTTCGAGATCCCTCGGCGCCCTCGCGGGCGCAGGGAACTGCGGCAGGGATGATCTCGCTCTCCTCAGGCCGCGGTTGATGGCCCTCGCCATCTCCTCCCCGAAGCGGGAGGCCTGCCTGCGGGAGAGAGCCCCGCAGGCCTCCAGTTCACGCCGGTCGCGGGGAAGCGCCTCCGCCAGCCTGAGCAACCTCTCCGTGCCCACCACCTTGAAGGGAGGGAGATCCATGCGCCTGGCCACCCCCTCCCTCCATTCCAGCAGTTCCTCGAGCACGGCGAGCTGCCGGGGCGAAAGGTTGCGCGCTCCCTTCACCCTGAAGAGGTTGGTCTTCTTCTCCGGCATGGGCTCCAGCTCGCGCACCAGCCTGTCGAACTCCTCGCGCGCCCACGCCAGGCGTCCCAGCCTCTCCATCTCCTCCTCCATCCTGTCCCGGAGGGGAAGCAGGTAGGCCACGTCCATGGCGGCATAGGCCAGCATATCCGCCTCCAGCGGGCGCCGCGACCAGTCGGCCTTCTGGAATACCTTGTCCACGCCCAGGCCGAAATATTCCTCCAGCAGGTCGGCGAGGCCCACCCTCTGCTTGCCCAGGACGCGCGCGGCGATCATGGTGTCGAACACCGGGCCGGGTTTCACTCCCAGGGAGGTTAGGATCATCCTGCCGTCGTAATCCGCATCGTGGAAGACCTTCTCCCTGGAGGCTTCGGCGAAGAGGGGGGCGAGCGGCAGGATCTCCACGCGCAGGGGATCGACGATGAAGACCTTCCCTTTCGCCGCGATCTGCAGGAGGGCTATCCTCTCCGCGTAGTGGTGAAAGCTGTCCGACTCCAGGTCCACCGAAAAGCGGGGGCACTTCTCGAGGAAAGCGAGCATCTCGTGAAGGGAGGCGTCTTCGTCTATTAATTGGAATTCGCTCATGGCCCTTATTATATCCACCGTGACGCGCGGGGGGGAAACGCGCGAAGAGCGGCTCCGCGGCCAGGAGTCCCAAGCGGCCGCCGCGCGCCACCGGGGGGCACGCCCGCGCCCCTGTTCATCTCCCGCAGCGGGGAAGTTATAATATTGTCACAAACAGGGTAGAGGTCAGAACGCACGACGGCACCAGCACCACCACGGCAGGCAGCGGCACCCCTTGACGGAATATATACGGTCAACCCGGAAGCAAAATGCGGGCGGTCAACCCGGAAGCAGGGTCACCGGCATGCTCGAGCGCGCGGCTTCGCGTTCCGCGAGCCCCCGAGCCGGTATGCGGGGATGCGAAAGGAACGGGTTGTGAGGGAGCGCGTCCCTGCGCACCCCACCAGCGGCCCGGGCACATCCCGCAGGTTCCCGGCACGATTCCCCGCCGGTCCACGTAGGACTGAAAGTAGGAGGAGGGAGTCACTTGCAGGAAAGCATCCGCGTTCTTCACGTGGAGGATAACCCGGATCATGCTCTCCTCATAAGGCGGAGCCTGGAACGCGAGGATCCAGGCCTGCGCATAGTCACCGCAAGCAGCGCGGAAGAGGCCCTGCGGGTGATCGGGGAGGGAGGCTGTGACGTCATCCTCAGCGATTACCTCCTGGGGCCGGAGATGAGCGGCCTCGACCTCCTCGAGAGGGTGCGCGCAAGGGAAATCGGGATACCCTTCATCATCCTTACCGGCCAGGGAAACGAGGAGGTGGCCTCGCAGGCGCTGCGCATGGGGGCGGACGATTACATCATCAAGCGCTCCGGGCTCCTGCAGTTCAAGCGCCTGGCGCTCACCATCCGCAGGCAGTGGGAGGCTTACCGGGACCGCCTGGCCAGGGAGGAGACGGAGGCGCGCTACCGCCACCTGGTGGAGAACGTCAACGCCGGCATCGCCCTGCTGCGCGGGGAACGCGCCACCTACGTCAACCCAAAGCTCTGCGAGATGCTCGGTTACAGCGCTGTGGAGTTCACTTCCCGCCCCTTCATCGAATTCGTCGCACCACGCAGCAGGGAGATGGTGATGGAAAGGTACCGGCGCCGCCAGGCGGGTGAGGAGCTCGACCCCACCTACGACCTGTGGGCCATCCACCGGGACGGCCAAGAGGTCTGTCTTGAGCTCACCGCCTCCGCCAGGCAGGACCCCGAGGGTATGTACACCCTGGCGGTGGTGAGGGACGTTACGGAGGAGAGGCGTTCCAAGGCCAGGGCGAGGCAGGCCGAGGAGAGATGGCGACTCGTGCTTGAGCAAGCGAGCGACGCTGTCTTCCTCCACGACACGGAGGGCAAGATCCTGGACGCCAACCCCGCCGCCTCTCGCCTGACCGGGTACAGCAGGGAGGAATTGCTCTCCATGCACGTGCAGGACCTGCACATACCGGAAGAGCGCGCCCTCTCCGAAAGCGAGCTCATCAAGACACGCAAGGGGGAGTTCTTCGGTTTCACCGCCACGGCGCTGAGCAAGGACGGTTCGCAAAAAGGGGTTGCCGTCACCGCTACCTTCCTGGAGGGCGGGGACGAAAGACTGCTCCTCTCCCTGGTCAAGGAGCTGCCCGGGCTAACCCCGGGGGACTGGGAGGAAAGGGTTTCCCACGAGGCGGAAGCCCGCTTCAAGGCGGCCTTGGACCAGGCTCCCCTGGTGGCGGTGCAGGGCTATGACCAGGAAGGGCGGGTCACCTACTGGAACCGCGCCTCCGAGGAGCTTTACGGTTTCCGGCAGGAGGAAGCCCTGGGCAAGACCCTGGACCAGCTCATCCTGGACCATGAAGAGGCGGCGAGCTTCCTGGAGGAGCTGCGCCTGATCGGCGAGACGGGAAGGCCTTCCGCGCCGCGGGAATGGATCACCCGCGACCGCTGGGGCAACCAGAGATGGGTGTATTCCACCATCTTCCCGGTAATGCGGGCGGGGAGGCCGATCGAGGTGTTCTGCATGGATATAGACATAACCGCCAGGAAGGAACTGGAAGATGACCTTCGGGAGCGCAACGAGGACCTGGCGGCCTTCGCCCAGATGGTCTCCCACGACCTGCGCGCTCCCCTGACCAGCATAGACGGCTTCGCGCGCCTCGCCCGCGACGCGGCGGAGGGGAGGTGCGCGCCCCACGAGATGGAGTACTTCGATTACATCCTCAGGGCCTGCCGGGGAATGGAGAGGATCATCGACTCCGTCATGGAGATGGCGCGCTGCGGCCTGGAGCCCTGGAACCGCGTGGAGGTGAACCTGGCGGACATGGCGCGCGAGATATGGGACGACCTGCGCATGCAGGAACAGGCACCGCAGGCCCGCATGCTCCTCTCCCTCCAGCGGGAGAGCGTCACCGCCGACCCCGTCCTCCTGCGGCAGGTGCTGGTGAACCTGGTGGAAAACGCGTTGAAGTTCAACCGGGAGACATCCGGTCCCCTGGTCGAGGTGAGCTCCGACGCGGGAGACGGGGAGACGGTCATCGCGGTAAGGGACAACGGGCCGGGTATCCCGGAAGAGATGAGAGAATCCCTCTTCGAGCCCTTCCGACAGATGGACGAAGGCTCGCCGGGTTACGGCATGGGACTCTACGTCGTGCGGCGCATCGTGGCGAGCTGGCGCGGCAGGGTGTGGCTGGATTCCACGCCGGGGGAAGGGGCTTCCTTTTATTTCACCGTGCCGGACTGACGGAGCCCGCCGTGCGGCGAGGACCCGCCGCGCGGCACCGTTGCTGCGGCAACGGGAAGCATCGCCGTTTCAACGGCAAAGGGAAGCATGGTAATATGTTCCCTGGTGAAGTCATGGAGAAGAACGAGAACCGCGTGAAGAAACGGCTCCCCGCGTCGGAGCGGAGAAAGGTCATCCTCGATGCGGCCCTGGACACCTTCGTGGAGTTCGGGTACCACGGCGCTCTCATGGACACCATCGCCGAGAGGGCGGACGTCACCAAGCCCATCCTCTACCGCCATTTTTCCAGCAAGCTCGACCTGCTCCTGGCCATCATCAACCGTTCCGGGGAGAACCTCCGCGATTCCCTGCTCCGCCTCGAGGAGAGCGAGGCGGACTGGCTCACGGCCATCCGCCACTCGGTGCGCTCCTACTTCGACTTCGTGGAGGAATCGGAGGCGGGGTTCCGCCTCATCTACGACACCGACCTCAACGTGGACAGCAAGGCCCAGGAACGCGTCACCGAGATAAGGCTGAGCATCATCGACCTGGTCAATGAAAGGGTCCAACGCTACACGGACATGGATGCCGTCCCGGAGAAACAGGTGTACATCATCGCGGTTATGCTCGTGGGGATGGTGGAGTCCACCGTCATCCACTGGATGAAATACAGCACGGAGCCGCGCGAGGTCTACGAGGAGAGCCTGGTGAGCGGGGTGGCGAGCATCCTGGCCAAGCTGCCTCCCAGGAAAAGGCAAGGGGGGGTTACGGGATGAGCTCGGCGAAGCACCTGCACATGCCCAGGCTGGCCCAGGTCGGCGTGGTGGTCAGGGACATGGACGCCACCATAGAGCGCTTCGAAAAGACCTTCGGGATCGGCCCCTGGCTGGTTCTGGAGGGGGAGACCGCCTACTGCCTGGACCGGGGCAGGGAGACGACCATCAAGGGGCGCATCGCCATGGGCTACAGCGGCAAGGTCCAGATCGAGCTCATCCAGATCCTGGAAGGGGACAGCTTCCACCTCCACACCCTGGGAGACCGCGACGAGGGCCTGCACCACCTGGGCTTCGCCGTGGACGACCTGGAAGAGAGGCTTGAGGCGGCCCGCGAGGCGGGAATCGGCATCCTGCAGCGGGGCACCCTGAAGCAACTGGGCATGACCATCGATTACGCCTACCTGGACACCATCGCCTCGACGGGCGTGATACTCGAGTTCATCCAGACCCGCTTCCTGGGCATGAGGGCCCGCCAGTACCCCTGGCTGCTGAAGACGGTGGCACGGGTGCAGAAGCGTTTCGGCTTCCCCCGTTAGGGGACGGGGCCGAAAGCGCACGGCACGGGGCACCAAGCGCGTCCGCGGCGAACAACCCGCCTCCGCCGCGGCAGGCTCCCTTCTCCGGCCTCGCTCCCGGGCGCTTTTTCCCAACGTATCCGTCTCCCGGAGAACCTTTTACTTTTCTCGTTCTTTCCTTTTATCAAGTCCGCTTGCCTTGCCGCCGAATAGCTATGTGACGGAGACATGTTTCCAGCGATCCGCGGTGGGGCCCATGGAAGGAAAACGCGTCGAGATCGACGGTATCGTTTACAACCTGGAGGATCCCGAACAGAGGAAGGCAGCCATAAGGGCGTGGCTTGTGGAGAAGGCCCGCGACAGGAGCGGGGATAAGGAGCAAGCCGAGGAGCAGGCCGGCGGGGAGGACGAACCCACGCGCGAAAAAGAGGGACTCCCTTGATGACCTCTTTCTGTCTGCTGCTGAAAGGCGGCCTCGACGGCGTGCCGACGGCCTGGCGGCGTGCTATTATTAGCACGGAACGTTTTATATCGTTAGTAACTGGTTCTTTTAAAATGGGGGCGGGTTATTTTAACGCCCGTGAACGCTTGCCGTAGCGGCGCTTGCGGGAAGGGACGAGGCACATGGCCAAAAAGCGGTTGCCGGCGGAGAAGCGCAGGGAGAGCATCCTGAAGGCGGCTGAGCGCTGCCTGGCGCGCCGCGGGTACTATTCATGCACCACGGCGGACATCGCCGCCGAGGCGGGCATCACCGAGCCCATCCTCTACCAGCACTTCGAGGACAAGCGGGACCTGGTGGAGTGCATGCGGGACCGCACCATCAAGGACCTCTCCCACTACGTGGTCATGCGCGTCCTCAAGCGCGGCAACCCGCTGGCCGGCCTGCGCGAGGCGGCGGAGGCCGCCTTCGATTACACGAGACGCCACCGCAGCAAGATGAGGGCCTACTACTACTCCATCCCAGAACTCGGGCGCGGGGGCTTCCACCGTACCCCCGTGGACCGCTTGCACCACCTCTACGCGGCGGTCTCCTACATGATCGAGGAGGCACAGCGACGGGGCGAGGCGAAAAGCGAGGTGAACGCCGCGGAGTTCGCTTGGAGTTTCATCGCCCTCATGGAGATCGTCTACATCGCCAACGCGCTGGGCCTGGAGGTCCCCTTCAGCGACAAGCACATGTACTTGGAAATGGTGGACAGGTTGCTCTTGAGCATTTCCACCTCCGATCACATCGAGGACTGACGCCATGCCCGGGACGAGACCTTCCAGGAGAAACAGCCGCCCGCTCATCGTCGCCGCGGCCCTCAAGGCCTTCGCGGCCAAGAACTACGACGGCGCGTCCATGGCGGACATCGCGCGGGCCGCCGGCATCACCAAGCGCGCCATCTACCGCCACTTCCCCTCCAAGCGCGAGCTCTTCTACGCCGTGCGCAACGAGGTTTACGACGCCATCGTGGAGAACCTCTGGCGCGAGCTCCCCCCCGCCCGGGACTTCACGGAACTGGCGGACGCCATCATGCGGGCGCACCTGCGCTTCTGCAAGGAGAACCCCGACATGCTGCGCATCGTGGTGAACACCGTTTCCGAGGCGGCGACGAGGGAGTTCCAGCAGAATATCGAGGGCCTGCTCGCGGACAGGGCGGGCGACATCAATGCCCTGGTACGGGCCGGGATCGAGGAGGGGACCCTCGACCCCTCCCTCGATCCCGACTACCTGGCCTGGGTCCTCGTGCTCATCTTCTTCTTTCTCACCTACATGATGGCCTTCGAGGAGGACTGGCTGCTGCCGCGTGGTGAGGAGGCCGCGTCGGTGATCATGCGCCCTATCCTGTCCTCCTGGGCCCCGAAGGAGGGTTGAGGCGGCGCGGCATCCCCTTTCGCGCCCCGGCGCCCGTGCCGGACCCGGTTACCAGCCGGCCGGGCGGACCCCTGAAGCGAAGGCTGGGCCGCAGGCCTTCCCGCCCGTCAGAGTTCTCTACTCGTAGATCTTCTCGTCTTCGTTGAAGGCCTCCGGGGCGTCCAGCTCCACGTCCCTCCTCCCCTTCACCTGCTGCTCAAGCTCCTTGTAGAACTCGTGCTGGATGATGAGGTTCATGACCTGGTTGGTGCCCGTCCATATGGAGAGGAGGCGGGAGTCGCGCAGCATCCTCTCGATAGGATAGACGTTGGTGTAGGCGATACCCCCCATGGCCTGCATGGCGTTGTAGCAAATCTCCCACACGGCCTCCGTGGCGAACTTCTTCGCCTCCGAAACCATGCGCCGCATCCTTCCGTGGGGGACGCCGGAATCGATGGCCCGCGCCGTCATCCAGATGAGGCTGGCCATGGCGTCCAGCTTCACCAGGCTCTCGGCGATCATGAAGCTCACCGCCTGGAAGTTCTTGATGGCCGTTCCGAAGGCCTTGCGCCGCGTGGTGTAGCGTGCCGCGAGCTCTATGGCCTCCCGCGCCGCCCCCACGCATCCGGCCGCCGAGGTCATGCGCTCGGGAACCATCATGCGGTAGAAGATGTGCGAGGCGCCGTTCTCCTCCCCCACCAGGTTCTCCGCCGGTACCCTGGTGTCGCGGAAGAGAACCCTGCCGGTGCCGCTGCCCCGCGCCCCCATGAGCCCGTAGACCGTCTTCACCTCCACGCTCTCGTCCCGTTCGACCAGGAAGCAGCTCAGGCCGTCGCGGGGAGGGGCGTCCGGGTCTGTGCGCGCGTAGACCATGAAGTAATCGGCTCCCTCCGCGCCCACGATGAAGCGCTTCTGGCCGTGCAGGACGTAGTGGTCGCCCTCGCGGCGCGCCGTGCACGTGGCGCCGAAGAAGTCGGAGC
The DNA here is from genome assembly GCA_014360655.1 of Actinomycetota bacterium. Lineage (NCBI taxonomy): Bacteria > Bacillati > Actinomycetota > Actinomycetota bacterium. The sequence continues at coordinate 52,577 of JACIXC010000013.1, forward strand.
CGCCGCGCGGCTCGGTAAGCGCCTCCGCGCACACCTTCTCCCCCTTGATGGTGGGCACCAGGAAGCGCCGCTTCTGGTCCTCGCTCCCGAACTGGACGATGCACTCCCCCACGATGCTCACCAGGGAGTAGAGGCAGGTCAGTGGCACTCCCACCAGGGACATCTCGGAGATGGCTATGATCTCGTCTTCCCACTTCAGGCCCCGCCCCCCGTATTCCTCGGGGAAACGCAGGCCGAGGAGGTTCCTCCTTCCGGCCTCCTCCAGGAAAAACCTGGGAAAGGGCGCGATCATGGCATCCATGTCCAGGATGAGCTGGCGGGGGACCCAGCTCACCAGGTCACGCACCTCCTCCTGCAGCCTCCTCTGCCCCTCGCTCATGACGAAGTCGAACATCCTCATCCCTCCCGTGACGGTCTCCCTGCGGACCCGCGGTCCCGAACCTTCGCGCCCCGTGCAGCGCCCTTCTCACCCGCCTTCTTCCCCGCCTTCTTCACTGGTCTCCTTCCCGGCCCCTTTCCCGGCCCCTCACGCTTCCCGGCGACGGGACCGAATTCCCTTTCCTCCAGCTCGGCGATGACCTTCCCCGCCGCTTCCAGGAAAGCTTCCCTCCCGCCGTCTCCCCCTCCCTTCCGTTGCAGGATAGCGAGGAAGTCCCGGGCGAATTCCAGCATCTCGCCGCGTATCTCCAGGAGCTCCTCTATCCTCTCGTCTATCTCGCGGATATGCCGGAACCCGTATTCCAGGGTGCGCACGATCTGCTTCTCCTGGGTGGGGTCGGCGTCGTAGAGCGCGAGGATGTCGGCGAGCTCGGAAAGGGAATAGCCGAAGCGCCTGCCGCGCAGGATGAGCTTGAGGCGCGCCCGGTCCCGCTCGTCGTAGAGCCTCTGGCTCCTGGGGGAGTCGCGGTGGGGAGAGAGCAGCCCCACCTCCTCGTAATACCTGATGGCGCTGGGCGCGATGCCGAATTCTCCCGCCAGCTCCGAGATGGTCATCTTCCTGTCGCGTCCCATGGCCGTCCCGTCATGCCGCCCCGCATACTCCCCCACGGGCTCCCTCGCCTCGTGAGTCACCTACCCGCCGCCGTTTTCGCCGCGTATTCTCCCGCTTCCGCCGCGGCCTCTGCATCGGCGAGGGCCAGGTCCTGGTAGGCGTGGAAGAGGCGGCCGCAGAAATCGTCCCAGCGCGTGCAGACCTCCAGCGTCCTCTCGTTCATCTCGAAGAGGTGCGGTATGGAGAGGAGCTCCCTTATCTCCCGCGAGAACTCCCCCACCAGGGAGGGGTCAGCCCCCCGCAGCACGGAGGCCACGAACTCGTCCGCCGGGTACCATTCCGCCACCCGCTGGAAGTCCCGGTGCATCTGCGTGAGCAGCACGTTGCGGGGCCCCTCCCAGAGCTCGTTCACCAGCCCATCGCGCAGCATGCGGGGGAAAATGGAAAAGTCTTCCATGACGCCGTGGCCCCCGAAGAGGCTGATGCCCCTGCGGGCGAAGTCGTTGGTGTCCGCGGCAACGGTGATCTTCTGCAACATGACCAGCTGGCGCACCTCGAAGCGTCTCCTCTTCAGGTCCAGGGGTTCCCGGGTGGTGAGGCCGGGCGCGAGCCCGCCGGGTAGGGCGATGAAATCGCGGTACAGCCTGAAGCTGCCGGCGATGGTGCGCCGGGTGCACCTCTCGTACTCGGCGATCTGCGCGGCCACCATGGGGAAAAGGTGCAGGGGGAGTCCGAAAGCGGTGCGGAACTCGGCGTACTTCCTGCCCTCGCGCAGCCCCCGCGCCATGCCCGCCCCTCCCCCTATGCCCACCACCAGGCGGGAGATGGTGAGCACGATCCCCACCACGATGGCCACTCCCCTGTCCAGGGGCCCCACCGGGTAGGCGAGCGCCCCGTCGAAGGTGATCTCGGCGGTGGGCAGCTCCACCGTTCCCATCTTCCACTTCAGGCGGTCTATTGTGTACCCGTTGCGTATCTCCCTCTCCTTGTCCCGCCACATGGGGACGACGAAACAGCCCACGCGCTCCGAGCCGCTGGGCTTAGCCGTGACCACGGCGTAGTCGGCCTGGGCAGCCGAGCAGAAGAACTTCCTCCCGTAGATGCGCCATTCCCCGCCCTCCTGCACGGCCTCCACGAGGTTGGCGGGGACGTCGGAGCCGCCCTGGATCTCGGTGACGAACTGGGCGCCTACGGCGTACTCGCCGTCGCGGCCATCCTTCACGTGTGCGAGGATGCGCTGCGTCTCTGGTCTGTCGGCATATTTTTCCAGAAGTGCCGCCAAGCCCCACGTGCAGGCCAGCGGGCATACTATCCCCGCCTCGGAGTTCTCGCTCAAGAGAAAGATCTTCATGAAGCGGGCCCAGGGCGAGACGGCGTCCGAGAACATGCCCTCCGAGAAGACCTCCCTCTCCATGACCTCCGTCTCGTAAGGCCGCACTATGCGGTCGATGCGGTTCCCGTGTCCGTCGAAATGCTTCATGTAGGGCCGGTTCTCGGGCGTGGCCGCCCTCTCTGCGAGATCGCGCCAGCGGAAGGAGGCCTTGCGCGAGAACTCCCTGGCCTCGCGGTCCACCGCTTCTGCCTCGGGGCCCGCGAACGCGCGCAGCATCCTCTGCAGGAAAGGATCGTCCGCGTAGTAATCGACGTTCCTGCGCCACTCGAGGTAAGGGTTGAAGCTGTAGGGGTTGTTCCTGTCCGGTAGAGACATGGTGGCACCTCCTCCGCCTCGCTCCGTCGCCGACGGCTACCCCGCAACCGGGTTCCCGCGCCTCCGCGCCCGCCCGCCAAGGGCGGCGGGCGCAGGTCAGGATTTTTAAAGTTCAATTTAACTTGATATCATAAACCTAATATCCCGCACCCCTGCCTGTCAACCGTATCCCTTGCCGGTCTCCCGATCTTTTTCGAGCAGGAAAGCGCCAACCGAAACGATTCAGCATCCCTTGCCGGCTCCGCTTTTCCCTCGACCTCGTTGCGGTTTTTCGCCTCCCCGACCAACCTGGTCGCCAGGGCGGATAAGTCGAACGTTTCGGGGGTCGCCCCTTTCTTCATCCGGGTTCAGCCTGTTTTGCCGGGATGATGGTACGGCATTGTGCGGCCTCTCGATCCTTTTCGACCCCAAGGCGCCCGGCGAAACGGTAGGCTGGTGCGACCTCTGCGGGGAATATGTATTTCGACCCCCGGGCGCCCGGCGAAACGTCAACGTATCCCCTGCCGCCCGGAAGGCGCCTAGGTAATGCTTGGGCACCCACTCCGCGCGCCCCCTGTCCGCGCTGTTATCCGCGACGCGTTCTGCGGCGCGCGGTTTTACGCGCCACGTCCCTCGCTGCCTCGCCTCCCGCGGCGAGCCCGTTCCCGTCACATCCTCCGGGCCGGCGCCGTACGCGTAATTCCCGTGAAGCCGCGCGGGGACCTCCCCGCCACCCCCCGCTTCCGCCGTCCCGCTGCATCGCGCCGGCTCAGGCCCAGCGGCGCGCCCTCTCCACCGCCCGCTTCCAGCCCGCGTAGAGCTGCTCCCGGGTGGCGGCGTCCATGCGGGGCTCGAAGACCCTCTCCACCCTCCTGGTCCCCAGGATGTCGTCGGGATATCTCCAGTATCCCGCCGCCATGCCCGCCAGGTAGGCGGCCCCCAGTGCCGTGGCCTCGAGCATTTCCGGGCGCTCCACCTGCACCTCGAGGATATCCGCCAGGAACTGCATGAGGAAGTCGTTGCGGGAGGCCCCCCCGTCCGCCTTGATGGCGCGCACCTCGATGCCGGAATCCCCCTGCATGGCCTCGATGACGTCCCGGCACTGGTAGGCGATGGACTCCAGGGTAGCCCTCACCACCTGCTCGCGGGTGGTGGCCCGCGTGAGGCCGATCACCGTGCCCCGCGCGTAGGGGTCCCAGTAAGGGGCGGTGAGCCCGGTGAAGGCGGGGACCACGTAGACTCCGCCGCAGTCGGAGCAGGACTCCGCCAGCTCCTGCGACTCCGCGGCCTCCCTGATTATCTGCAGGTTGTCCCGCAGCCACTGCACGGAGGAGCCCGCGCTGGAGATGATCCCCTCTATCATGTAGGTGGTCTTTCCCCCTATCCTCCAGGCGATGAGGGGGGTGAGCCTGTGCACCGAGGCCATGGGCTCCTCGCCCGTGTTCATGTCGATGAAGGACCCCGTCCCGTTGGTGCACTTCACGCTCCCCGGCTCGAAGCAGGCCTCGCCGAAGAGGGCGGCCTGCTGGTCCGCCACCACGCTGCGGATGGGGATGGGTTCTCCGAAGGCCTCGGTGACCCCGAAGTCGCCGCTGGTCTCCCGTATCTCCGGCAGGCGCAACCCGCCCGGCAGCCCGAAGGGCTTGAGGAGGAGCGGGCTCCAGCGCATGCCGAAGGGGTCATACATGCCGGTGGCGCTCACGTTGGAGTAGTCGGTGGCGTGCACCGCTCCCCGCGTGTACTTCCACACCAGCCAGGAATCCACGGTTCCGAAGAGCAGTTCACCCGCCTCCGCCCTGCGCGCCGCCCCCTCCACGTTGTCCAGGATCCAGCGGGCGTGGGCGGAGGACTGGGCGGGGGTCACGGTGAAGTGCGCCGCGGTGATGAGCAGCTTCCCCAGGCGGTTGCGCCGAAGGCCCTCGCCGAGGACGGCGATTCTCTGGTAAATATTGCCAAGCAGGTGCAGGAAGCGGAACAGCGGGCTGCGGTTGATCTTCTCGCACGTGTCGGACATGCGCGTGTCCTGCCAGGTGATGGCGTTGTACACCGGTTCCCCGCTCGCGCGGTCCCAGAGGAGGCTGGTGGCGCGCTGCGTGGCGATGCCCATGGCCGCGATGCGCGACGGCTCCACGCCCGCCTCCCTCAGGGTCTCCCGCGTCACCTCCACGCACTTCTCGAAGAGAAGGATGGGGTCCTGCTCCGTCCAGCCGGGCCTGGGGAACAACTGCGGGATCTCCGCGTAGGTCTCGTGGAGGATGTTCGCGTCTCGATCGAACAGGGCCGCCCGCACCCCCGTGGTCCCCACGTCGTTCACCAGGATATAGCGATCGTCCATTGGCAGCCCCCTCACTGCATCACATCCTGCAAGTCAAATAATACCATGACCCTGCCCTCGAGGCTTTCGGCATCGCGGCCGCAACGCAGCGACGCCCTTCTCCGGCAAGCTGTCGTCCTCCCGCGCTTTATGGAGGTTCGCGCGCGAGAGAGTGAGCGAGCGAGTGAATGTCCATCCCCCGGCCCGCAAGCAGTGATATGAAACCCACCTGCGGGGGACGGGTGCGGCGAAGACCCGGCGGGGAGATCGGCAGTGGTCCGCGGCGCACTCCATCCCCGCCCCTCACCCCCATTACCCGGCCCCCTCCCCGCAGGCATTGCGGACTTGTACCCATCAAGCCCGGAGAACCATGGGGTCGGTCGCGGCGAGGACGCCTTTCCCAAGTTTTCGGGACTGCGGGTAAGGCACGGGGCGCCGAGCGAGACCGTTACCCCAAGGCTCCGGCCCGGAAGAAGGATTTGCACCCAACCAGGCCGGGAACGACCGAGTTGGTCGCATCTGAGCCCGCGAAGCGAGACCGTCACTCGGCGGCCCGGCCCGGAAGAAGGAGGGAAAAGGGTCAGGGGAGGGGGCGAAGCCCTCTCCCCTGGGTTCACCTAAACCGCAGCATATAGCGCCTGGCCCGAGGCGTTGCGTTTAGGTCGTATCGCCCAGCGCCATCTTCAAGAGCTCGATGAGGTGGTGGTTTTCCAGCCCCGCCGCCGTCGCCGTCTTGCGCAGGTTGAGCACGCACAAGGGGCAGAGGTAGGCCATGGCCTGCGCCCCGTGCTGCACGGCGTCATCGACGTTGCGCCTCCTTATCTCCATGGCCTTCTCCCGGTCGCGCGGCACCATGGGTGACCCGCAGCACATGGCGTGCCTCCGGTCGAACTTCCTCTCCACCCTCTCCACCCCGATGAGGTTGAAGAGCTCGTCCAGCCACTCGTCCTTCCAGGGGGTGTAGCGGGAGGCGCAGGGCTGCTGGTAGGCGACCTTCAACCCCAGGGGCCTTATCTCGTCGCGGCGCTCCCTGGCGCGTTCCAGCAGGTACTCGATGATGTGCACGGGGCGGAAGGGGACCTCCACGCCGTAATCCTTGACCATGGCCGCCAGAAGGGCGTAGCAGTCGTCGTGGTAGAGGACTATCTCCCGCGCGCCGCTCTCGGCCAGGCTGTCCACCACCCTCCGGGCGCCATCGCGCACCGGCGAGTGGTATCCGAGATGCACCCATCCCACGTTGCAGAAGTACCTGCCCCCTTTGAGGAAGGTGCACCCCGCGAAGAGGGGCCCCTCGAACAGCCCCGGTATCAGGTCTCCCACGCTGCAGAGCGAGAGCACCGGCCGGTCGGGTTCGCCCTCCACCACCTCGCTCGGGGCGTTGGGCAGGTTGCGAAAGAGCTGCGTGTTCTCCTCCGGGATGTTCAGCACTCCCGTTTCCTCCTGGCGCTCCAGGATGAGGTCGAAGGGATTGGCGCCCTTCTCGCAGAACTGGTTGCATGCCACGCAGGTGACGCACTCGCTCACGATCTCGGGCGTCTCCCCCTCCTTGAGGCGGCGGAACTGCTCGATGGACTGCTCGCGGTCGTAATCCATGTAGGGACATTTGAGGATGCAGTCGCCGCACAGGTTGCAGAGCTCCTCGTGAAACATCTTTCCCTCCTTGCTCCGGTCGACCGGCCTCGAGCGGGAACACCGCGACAACCATGCTATCACAACAGCGGCAGGCCCGGCGGCGTGTCCGGTTTAACCCGCTCCGCGCGGGGGTAATATCGGTATATGCCGTATATATTTTATGATGCCTATTCAGTTTTACTTGTTTTGCATATATTATTAGGAGGCGGTGGCGCCGGCGGCGCGCCGCAAGGCGGGAAAGGCGGCACGATTTGGGGGATCCAGCGAGGTGAAACGAAGGAGGGATAGTCATGGCTCTGACCTACGGCACGGATGAATGGGAACAGGCCTACCAGGAACTGGTCAAGGAGAGGCAAGCGGCCTCCTCCCCACCCTACATCATGGGCACCCCGGAATGGGTGGACCAGTACGAGAAGGCGGTGCAGAACGACGCCGCCTACAAGGAGGCGGCCAAGGACTGGGAGGGCTCGGTGGTCATCAAGGTCCTGGCCAAGCCGGAGGTGGGCCTGGACAAGGACCTCTACATCTTCATGGACCTCTGGCACGGCGACTGCCGCTCCATGCGCATCGTCCCCCCCGAGGCCGGCGAGGCCGGCGACTTCGTCATCACCGGCGAGTACGAGCGCTGGAAGTCGGTCATAAAGAAGGAGCTGGACACGGTCAAGGGCATGATGCAGGGAAAGCTCAAGCTGAAGGGGGACCTCCCCACCATCGTGCGGGCGGTCAAGGCGGCCACCAGGCTGGTGGAGCTCTCCGCCGAAACCAACCCTCGCTTCCCCGACGAGTTGAGCGCGGAGGAGGTCGAGAGCCTGCGTGAGCTCCTGAAGACGGCCGGGGAGAAGTTCGGCATCTGAGCCCTTCGCTGCTCAGGGACGGCGCGCGGGTCCCCGGCGGCGCTTCCCCGGGGACCCGCGCGGACTGCGCGGCGGGAGGAGGCGGGTCGGCTCCAGGCGCGAGCGGCGATATCGCGAGGGCGGACGTTTTCCGCCCTCGGGCGGCGACTTTACGTATAGGCATCGAGGCAGACCTGGCGGCCCCTACACCGGCCCCGGGGCGGCGCTGAGAAGAAGCGGCCTTTCGACCGCACCGAAAGAGGCTCGCAGGAGGTGTTCCGGACTCACGGGAGGTGGTATGCATGGCCTACGACAAGGACCTCGCCTTTATCTACAGGAACTACACGCGCATCGTCTTCGGCATCAACACCGTCAACGACGTCGGGTCCGAGGTGGATTACCTCAAGTGCTCCCGGGCCTTCATCGTGACGGACAAGGGGGTAAAGGAAGCCGGACTGGTGGAGAAGGTGGAGAAGGGGCTGGGGAGCCGCCTCGTGGGCATGTTCGACGAGTGCCCCCAGGACTCGGGATTCCACATAGCAAGCCAGGCGGCGGAGATGGCGCGCGCGGCGGGCGCCGACTGCCTGGTGAGCGTGGGGGGCGGCAGCTGCATCGACACCGCAAAAGGTGCGGCCATCCTGCTCAAGGAGGGCGGCGACCTGCATGACTACTCCGGGTACCAGCTTCTCACCCGCCCCCAGACCCCACACATCGCCATCCCCACCACCGCCGGGACGGGGAGCGAGGTGACCTACTTCTACGTCATCAAGGACTGGGACAGGAACATCAAGATCGAGTACGGGGACGATTACATCATCCCCAACACCGCCATCCTGGACCCGGTGATGACGCAGGGGCTCCCGCCCATGCTCACCGCCACCACCGGCATGGACGCCCTCACCCACGCCATCGAGGCCATACACGCCACCCCGGCGGAGCCCATATCGGACACCATGGCCTTCGGGGCCATCCGCCTCATCATGGAGTATCTCCCCCGCTGCGTGGAGAACGGGGACGATCTCTTCGCCCGGGGGCAGCAGCAGATCGCGGCCACCATGGCCGGCGTGGCGTTCGGCAACGCCCAGGTGGGGCTGGTGCACGGCATCGCCCACACGGTGGGAGCCGTCTGCGGCGTCCCCCACGGGCTGGCCAACAGCATCCTTTTGCCGCACGTCATGAAGTACAACCTCGACGAGTGCGCGGACCGCTACGCCCTCGTCGCCGAGGCCATGGGGGTAAAGGAGAAGGGCATGAGCGACGAGGAGGCGGCGGAGGCCGCGACCGCCGCGGTGTGGGAGCTGACCAAGAGGATGGGGGTGCCACAGACGCTGCGCGAGGTAAACGTCCCCGAGGAGATGCTCCCCGAGATAGCGGACCTCACGTTGGGCACCGGACCGGTGGTCTTCAACCCCAAGATGATCTTCGAGGCCGAGCAGGTGCTCGAGGTCTTGAAGAACGCCTACTGAGGGGCTTGGGGAAGGGCGCCGGGCGCGGGAAGCGAGTGCCTTTCACGACGGTGCGGCGCAGCGGTACAGCCCGCGATACGGCAGGGCTCCGTAAGAAGGAATATCGTCCCTGAAAGGATGGGGCTTTTAGGAGGAAAGGAGGAGACATGGCCGACATCAGCCTGGGAACGGGCGCGGAGGAGGTCCCCCTGGCGGGGATGCTCGCGGACATGCTCAAGGCGAACCTGGAGAAGCCGGAGAAGCTGAATGACTTCAACAAGTTGAAGGCGCGTGTGCTCATCCACGCCGAGGACGCCGAGGCCAAGATCACCATGGACTTCGACCGCGGCAGGCTTGTGGTCTACGGCGGCGAGGTGGGCAAGCCGAACATATCCATCTCCACCGACGCCGCCACCCTTCTGGACCTGGCCAACATCAAGATCAAGTTCGGGCTGCCCTGGTATTTCGACGAGACCGGCCTGGGCGTGGTGAAGAAGCTGCTGAAGAGGGAGCTGAAGATCAAGGGCATGTTCACCCACCTGGGAGCCCTTACCAGGCTCACCAAGGTCATGTCGCTGAACTGACCGCTTCCACCGCGCCATGTCAGGCAATCCCGGGGGCATGAGCCCATGGCGCGGAGCGCACATTCCCCCGCGAGAGCCGGCGAGGGAAGGCGAAAGGAAGGCGGAGGGGGGTTGCTGCCCAGCCCGAACAAACCATGGCGCGATGTGCGGATCTCCTTTCGGCGGGAGTTCTCGCCTCGGGGTCAGACCGGGACATGTGCCCCGAGGACGACGAGCAAGTCACGTCCCCCGGAACGACAGCGGTAATTAAAGCGAGGTGATACTGATGGCATACGGCAACATGGGCAAGGTGGCGGAGGTGGACCTCACATCCGGCACGGTAAGCGAGATAGAGCTGGACGAGCAGATCTACCGCGACTACATAGGCGGGGCCGGCCTGGCGGCCAAGCTCCTCTACGACCGCGGGAACCTGGACGCCGCGCCCCTGGACCCGGACAACCTCCTCATCTTCGCCACCGGCCCTCTCACCGGGATCGGCTTCTCCGGTTCCAGCCGCCTCTCGGTGGGAGCGCGCTCCCCCCTGACGGGCATCTGGGGACAGGCCTCGTGCGGGGGTAACTTCGGCCCCGAGCTGAAGCGCTGCGGCTACGACGCCCTCATCCTCAAGGGGAAGGCGGATAGGCCAGTCTACCTGCTGCTGGGCAACGACAGCGTGGAGATCGCGCCCGCCGAAGACCTGTGGGGAAAGGACGTCTACGAGACCACCGACATCCTCAAGGAAAGGCACGGCAAGCAGTGCAAGGTCCTCGCGGTCGGGCCAGCCGCCGAGAACGGGGTCCCCTTCGGGAGCATCACCAACGACTACGGGCATCACTTCGGCCGCTCCGGCATGGGCACGGTGATGGCCTCCAAGAACGTCAAGGCCGTCGCCGCCCAGGGCGACAGGAAGATGGAGTACGCCGACCCCGAGAAGGTCAAGGCCATGCAGGAGGAGCACCGCGAGCTGGTGAAGGACAGCATCTTCTGTAGCGCCATCTCCGCCTTCGGCACCGGCGCCAACATGGAGGCCAAGATGTACGAAGGCGACGTGCCCACCCGCAACTGGGGGCAGGGCCTGTGGGAGGAGGGGGCGGAGAAACTCTCCGGCATCGCCCTCGCCGACAGCTTCATAGTGGACCACGCCAGCTGCCGGGGATGCGCGGTGCGCTGCAAGCCCGTGGTGGAGGTGAAGGAGGGGCCCTACGCCATGGGACCCGGCCCGGGACCCGAGTACGAGACGCAGGCCTCCTTCGGCACCATGATCATGAACGACAACCTGGCAGCACTGTGCAAGATCAACGACTTCTGCAACCGCATGGGCATGGACACCATCACCTGCGGTGCCACCGTCGCCTGGGCCATGGACTGCTTCGAGGCGGGCATCCTCAAGCCCGAGGACTACGACGGCGTGGAGCTCAAGTGGGGTGACGTGGACGCCGTCATCGACCTCCTCCCCAAGATCGTCACAAGGGAGGGAAAGCTGGGGGCCCTGCTGGCCAAGGGTTCACGGGCGGCCGCGGAAGAGATCGGAGGAGGGGCGGACGCCTTCCTCACCGACTCCAAGGGACTGGAAGCCCCCATGCACGACCCCCGCTGCAACTGGGGGGATGGCCTCGCCTATGCCGTTTCCATCCGGGGCGCCTGCCACGTATCCAACCTCACCTTCCTCCTTGAGTGGGGGGCCATCGAGTATCCCGAGATAGGGCTGGACAAGAACTACCAGCCGCAATCGGCAGAGTACAAGGCGGAGGCCGTGGCCCTTACCGCGGACCTGGGTTGCATCATGAACTCCGCCTGCTGGTGCGAGTTCCCGGGCACCATCTACTCGGTCACGCAGTGGGCGGAGCTCTTCAACGCCGTTGCCGGGTACGGCTGGGACGTGGAGAAGATGATGGAGGCGGGAGCCCGGGTATGGTTCCTGCAGCGATGCCTGGGCCACATCTGGGGCGCCACGGGAGCCGACGACCGCATCGGCAAGCGCATCATGACCCCCGTGGAGGACGGGGGCATCGCGGGGTCCGTCCCGGACATGGACACCATGCTGCGCGAGTTCTACGAGTACCGCGGCATGACGCCGGACGGCATGCCCACCCGCGAGACGCTGGAGAAGTACGGGCTGGGCTACCTGGCCGACCGCCTCAACCTCTGACATATCCCGGGGTCAGGCCGCGGCCATGTACGTGGCATAGGGCAAGGGAGGGCTCGCCCCTCCCTTTACCCTTTCCCTTTCTTCTTCCGGCGGCCGAGCCGCCGAGTAGCGGTCTTGCGTGCAGGCTCGCTGCGGCCGACCCGGTCTTTTCCAGCCCTGCGGGCGCGGATCTGCCCTTCGCGCCGGCCGTTCCTTACGCGCAGACGGCCACGGGTGACGGCGCCGGGGAAAAGTATTAAAATATTAACGCTTGCTTAATACATCGCGGAACGCCCCCGCGGCGCGCGGCGGAATGTACGGCCCGTCGGCTCTTGCGATAATCCTGCGCGCGATGCACGGGACGAACGGGCCTCCGCCGGAACCACCTCCGGCGGGAGACCCCGCCGGCACGGAGGCACGGACTTCGCACTGCTGCCGGGAGCGTGCGCGGGATCCGCACAAGGGACCACGCGGGATCAGCGCGCGAGACGCGGGGAAGGCGAGGGGGTGATGGATGTCGGGAACATGCGGACAACCTGAGCAGAGGCCCGTCACGCGTGAGGGAGGTGAGGTTATGAGCGACTGGAAAAAGGACGTACAGGTCCTGGTACATGAGGGGAAGATAAGCGTCCCCTACTCCTGGACGGTGGGGAGCACCCTCAGCCGCTTCTACTGCGAGCTGCGCGACAACGGCAAGATATGGGCCAACCGCTGTCCCTCCTGCGGTGCGGTCTTCGTTCCCCCCAAGGCCAAGTGCATCCACTGTTACGGGGAACCCCACGACTGGGTTGAGCTCCCGGGCACCGGCACGGTTGAGAGCTACACCATCGTGCGCTACGAGGAACCCGCCCTCCATCCACGACAGGCGCCCTTCGTCTACGGCCTGGTGCGCATGGACGGAGCCGACACCTGCCTGCTCCACTTCATCGGCGAGGTCGAGCCGGAGAAGGTGAAGGTGGGCATGCGCGTGGAGGCGGTGCTCGAGGAGGAGCGCGAGGGCAACATCCTCGACATCAGGCACTTCCGGCCCCTGGGTTGAGGAAGCGGGGTGATTTTCATGGAAAAAGTTGCCATCATCGGCGTGGCCCAGACCAAGTACGAGCAGGGAAAGCCGGAGACCTTCGCGGAACTCGTCTACGACGTCACGAGGCGGGCGCTGGAGGACGCGGGCATAACCCGCGACGAGGTGGACAACGTGGTCTCCGTTTCCAGCGACTTCTGGGACGGGCGCACCATCTCCAGCATGGCCATATCCGACGCCTCGGGGGCCTTCGGCAAGGACATCACCACCGTGGAGGGGGACGGCACCTTCGGCGCCCTCTACGGGATGATGCGCATCCTCTCCGGCAGCTTCGGCGTGACCCTGGTGTGCGCCCACCACAAGGGCACGGAGAGCAACATGAACGGCATCACCAACTGCGCCTTCGATCCCCTGGTGGAGAGGAAGCTGGGCATCGACGCCGTCTCCTCGGCGGCCCTGCAGGCGCGGCGCTACATGACCAAGTACGCCCTCAAGGAGGAACAGTTCGCCCTGGTCTCGGTGAAGAACCACGGGAACGCCATGCGCAACCCCCTGGCCCTCTTCCCCATGGATATCACGGTGGAGGACGTGATGGGCTCGCGGAAGATAGCCGACCCGCTGAAGCTCCTCGACTGCTCCCCGGTCACCGACGGGGCGGCGGCGCTGGTCCTGGCCGCGGAGAGGCAGGCCAAGAAGCTCTCCACGCACAAGAAGCGCGTGTGGTTACTGGGAGTGGGCCATTGCAGCGACGCTTACCGCCTGGGGGACCGTGACCTGGCGGACACCCGCGCCCTCAAGGAGGCCGCAAAACGCGCCTACGCCATGGCCGGCATCTCCCATCCCCTGCGGGAGATCGACGTGGCCGAAGTCTATGATGCCTTCTCCTACATGGAGCCCCTGTGGCTGGAGGGCCTGGGGTTCTGCGAGGACGGCAAGGGGTGCGAGTACCTGGAGCGCGGCTGGTTCGACTTCGAGGGCAGGCTCCCGGTGAACCCCTCCGGGGGCAGGCTCTCCGCCCACCCCGTGCAGGTGGCCGGACTGGCGGAGCTGGCGGAATGCGTCCTGCAGATCCGGGGAGAGGCCGGCGAGCACCAGGTGGGCGAGGTCAGGACGGCCCTGGCCCACGGCATCAACGGCATGTGCGGGCAGTCCCACTGCGTGTGGGTCCTGGGCAGATGAGGAGGTGACGCGCCATGGGTAAAAGAGTAGGTATCATCGGTGTAGGACAGACCCACCACGCCGCCAAGCGCCTGGACGCCTCCGGCGTGGAGCTCATCGCCGAGGCCGTCACCCGCGCCCTGGACGACGCCGAGCTGACCATCGCCGACATCGACGCCGTGGTCATCGGCAACATGGACCACTTCGAGAACATCAACTACGTGGACATGTGGGCGGTGGACGGGCTGGGCGCCTGCATGAAGCCGGTCTTCAAGGTGACCACCGGCGGCACCACGGGCACCACCGTGGGCGCCTGCGGTTACTACCACTGCGCCAGCGGCCTCTTCGACGTGGTCATGGCCGTGGGCTGGGAGAAGAACTCGGAGTCCGACACGCAGGCGGCCATAGCCACCTGCGCCAACCCCATCCTGGAACGCGACTTCTTCGCCGGGGCCATCGGCCCGTTGGCCACCGAGTACTCCATGTACATGAAGGCCTACGGGGCCACCGAGGAGGACGCGGCCATCGTGGCGGCGCGGGACCGCAACAACGCCCTCAACAACCCCTACGCCCACTCCCGCCAGGCGGTGACCGTGGAAGACGTGCTCAACTCCCCCATGCTCTCCTACCCCATCAAGTTCCTGGACATGTGCCCGCGCTCCGACGGAGCCTGCGCGGTCATCTTCGCCGTGGAGGAGAAGGCCAGGAAGCTCTGCCCCAGGCCGGCATGGGTGCACGCCTCGGTGGTGCGCCACGACTACACGCACTTCGGGGACCTGGAGTGGACCTTCATGCCCACCCTGGAGCGGGCTTCCGCCGAGGCCTACCGGCTGGCAGGTATTACCAACCCGCTCAAGGAGTTCGACGTGGCCGAGCTCTACCTGCCCGCCTCAACCTGCGGGGTGAAGTGGATGGACTCGCTGTGGTTCTGCGAGCACGGCGAGGCCCCCAAGCTGGTGCGCAAGGGGACCTTCCACATGGACGGCGAGCTGCCCATCAACCCCTCGGGAGGGGTCATCTCCACCAACCCCATCGGGGCCACGGCCCTCATCCGTATCGGGGAGGCCGCCTGGCAGATCATGGGAAAGGCGGGGGCGCGCCAGGTGGAGAACGTGAGGAAGGCGCTGGCCACCGGTTTCGGCGGCTGCAGCTGGTCGGACGTGATGATCCTGGGCGCGGACCTGCCGTGAGGGGAGGAGGTGAGACGGATGAAGAACATGGGGCTTTACGAGGACAAGCGCAAGCGCACGCATACCCCCGAGGGTTACGAGCTGCTCACCCTGGAGTCCGGGCACATCGAGTACGACTTCCACTGGCACCTCGGCTACTACTGGAGCAAGTTCCTCGCCGGGCTCAAGGAGAAACGCTTCCTGGCCACCAAGTGCGGCAAGTGCGGCACGGTATACATGCTTCCCCGCCAGGTCTGCGGCCGCTGCTTCGTGGAGATGGACGAGTGGGTGGAAGTGGGGCCCGAAGGGACCCTGGAAGGTTTTACCATCGTGCGCTTCCCCTACATCGACCCCAACCACGGCGGCATGATGCAGGTTCCCTTCACCTCCATCTGGGTCAACCTGGACGGGGCCAACACGCGCATGATGCATTACTGCAACGAGCACGACGAGAAGAACTTAGAGGTGGGGATGCGCGTGCGCGCCGTGTGGGCGGAGGAGCGCACGGGGAGCATCCACGACGTGTCGCATTTCGAGATCGTCAAATAAAGTCCTCCGGGCACGCAAGGGAGGGGGCTTCGCCCCCTCCCTTCGCCCTTC
The DNA here is from genome assembly GCA_014360655.1 of Actinomycetota bacterium. Taxonomy (NCBI): domain Bacteria; kingdom Bacillati; phylum Actinomycetota; species Actinomycetota bacterium. The sequence goes on from JACIXC010000013.1 coordinate 68,118, forward strand.
CCCTTCCTTCTTCCGGCGGCCGGGCCGCCGATTAACGGTCTCGCTCCGCGCCTCCCAGATGCCATGAACTTGCGGGGGGTTCAGGCTGATCCCCAGCGGGAGGCGAGCTTTCCCGCAAGCGCGCGTATCTTCTCCGCGGCGCCGGGGCCGATCACCGAACCGTGCCCGGGATAGGCGTAGTCCAGGTCCAGCTCCCCGAGCCGCCGCATGGACTCCAGGATGGCCTCCCTGTCGTAGCTGAAGGAGAGGAAGGGCGGACCGGGCCTGTGGAAGAAATTGGATACAATGTCGCCGATGAAGGCCAGCCTCCTCTCGCGCGAGTAAAAGGCCACTCCCCCCTCCGTGTGCCCGGGGAGCTCCAGCGCCTCAAGGCCCAGCTCCTCCAGCGCGTCCCCCTCCCGCAGGTCCATATCCACCTCGCACGCGTCGAAGTGCTGGTACTTCTGCAGGAGCGAGGCCGGCAGCCTGCGCAGCAGGCGCCCGGCCAGGGATATGTCCCCGGGGCCACGCTGTGGACTTGCGCCGCGGATCACCGCCGCGTCTTTCTCCCCTGCCGCCACGCGGGCGCCGGACAGCTTTTTCAGCTCCGCCAGGTTACCCGTGTGGTCGTAATGGTAGTGGGTGATGAGTATGTACTTGAGGTCGCCGGCCGAGAGCCCTTGCGCGGTAAGCGCCGCCATGACCTTGCGCCTCGCCTTCGGCACGTTGGTGTCCACCAGGTAAGGGACCTCGCCCTTCACCAGGTAGCAGTTGGCGGTCACCGTCGCGATGGTGATTATCTCGCCCGTGCCCATCTCCAGACCTCCTTGCCTCGCCGTTCACCAGGCCGCATCCCCTGCCGCCTTCCACCCGTGATTTTCCATCACATTATATTTAAAACACGGTCCAGGCGCGAAAAAACAGGGGGCCGCAAACGAAAGCGGGGCCGCGTGAATTGACCCCTCCCGCCTCCCTGCCTTTTACTTAACCTGAAGGGAGGTCCCCGGGGGATGCACGCGGGCGCGGGCGGTCGGGCCCATCCGCGGGGATCCCGCACGCCTGCCCCGGTCGCAAGGCAACCGGTTGCGCGCAGCGCGGCAACCGTCTTCAAAGGAGGTGCGCGGTGTCCGTCGAGAATGTGTTCGTGCTGGGGGCGGGGTACATGGGCAACGGCATCGCCCAGGTGTCCGCCTGCGCAGGCTACCGGGTCACCATGTGCGACGTGAGCGATGAGAGACTGCGGGCGGGCATGGAGGCCGTGAGGAGCAGCCTTGACAGGCTGCTCGCCAAGGAAAGGGTCACGGGGGAGCAGTACGAAGCGGCCTTCGCCAACCTCGCCGTCACCACGGAGATGGAGGACGCCCGTGACGCGGACCTGGTGATCGAGGCGGTGCCGGAGGAACCCGCGCTCAAGAAGGAGGTCTTCTCGCGGCTGGACCGCATCTGTCCCCCCCACGCCCTCCTGTGCAGCAACACCTCCGCCATCCCCATCTCCTCCCTGGCCTCCGCCACCTCCCGTCCGGACCGGGTGGCGGGCGTGCACTTCTTCGGGCCCGTCCCCCTCATGCGCCTGGTGGAGATCATCCGCGGGGTGCTCACCTCCGACGAGACCATGCGCGCCGCGGACGCCTGGGCGCGCAGCCTGGGCAAGGAGACCGTCCTGGTCCACAGGGACCATGCCGGCTTCGTGGCCAACCGCGTCAACATCCCCACCAACATCGAGGCGGTGCGCCTGATCGAGGAGGGCCTGGCCACGCCGGAGGACATCGACCGCGCCACCGGAGGCTTCGATGCCGGGGTGGGGCCCATGCAGATCATCGACAACGCGGGCCTGGACGTGGGCTACCGCGCCGCCATGGCCATCTACGAGGACACCCGCGACCCCAAGTTCCTCCCCCCTCCCCTGCTCAAGCGCATGGTGGCGGCGGGGCTCCTGGGCCGCAAGAGCGGGCGCGGCTTCTACGACTACGCGAGCGGCAAGCGCGAGAGTTACTTCCCGCCCGTCCGTGGCGCGCACGAGACGGAGGAGGAGCGGAGCAAGCGCAGGGAGGTCATCCTCAACCGCATACTCCTCCCCGCCATCCTGGAGGCCGTCTCGCTGGTCGAGGCGGGCGTGGCCACCCCGGACGACGTGGACAAGGCCTCCCGCCTGGGCTTCAACCTCCCCCTGGGGCAGCTGGAGATCGCCGACAACCTCGGGCTCGACACCGTGCTCGACCTGGCCCTGCGCTTCCACGACGAGACCGGGGACCCAAAGTTCCTCCCCCCTCCCCTGCTGCGGCGCATGGTGGCGGCGGGGCTGCTGGGCCGCAGGAGCGGGCGCGGGTTCCATAACTACGCGGAATAGGATCCCGGGGGACGGCTTTCGCCACCATGACGGCTTTCACCACCATGACTGCTTTCACCACAAGGACGTCCTCCACCACCTTGACGGCCTCCATAGCGAGGACGCCTATCGCCACCAGGGCGAGTACAAGACCAAACCCGCTTCACGGGGCGAAAAATTGACAGCAAGCACAGCAAGCATCTATATTAATAAGTGGATGGTTCGTCGCAAACGGCTTGCGAGACGGGTGAGGTCGACTGCGCATGGCACCCATGCCGGGCACACGTAAGAGGATACTCTATATCGCGTGCGCGGCATTCCCGGCAGGGGACGGGGCACCGGCATCGAACCCGGCTGGAAGCAACAACGGCAACACAAGCCGGGATAAGCATGGCGGTCCCGCAGCAAGCGGGGGCCACGGCAGCCGGTGGACATACCGGGAAACCGCAGGTGCTTTCGGTACCCGGTAAAACGCGGGTGAAGAGCACCCGGGCGCGTGGAAACCGGGCGCGAAATGCGGGCCAAGAGCGCCCGGGCGCGTGGAAACCGGTGGAATGACGCCGGTTCAGGCAGTTTCAGGCAGGACGATCAGGACCGCGTGAAGCGAGGAGGGAGTGGTATAAAATGGAAAAAGTCTGGCTGAAGCATTACGATTACTTCGTCCCCGAGAGCATCCGCTACCCGCGCATACCCCTCTACCAGCTCCTGGAGATGACCTGCGTCAAGTACGACGAGAACGTGGCCACCATCTACTTCGACCAGAAGCTGACCTACGGCGACCTGCGCGACCAGGTGCGCCGCCTGGCCACCGCACTGCGCGGCATGGGCGTGCAGAAGGGCGACCGCGTGGCCATCATGCTCCCCAACTCGCCCCAGTTCGTCATCTCCTATTACGGGGTGCTGGAAGCGGGCGCCACCGTGGTGAACATCAGCCCCCTGCACGTGGAAAGGGAGCTTGAGTACGAGTTCAACGACTCCGGGTCGGAGACCCTCATCTACCTGGACCTCTTCGACGCGCGCATCCAGGCGGTTAAGGACAGGTGCCCCCTGAAGAGGCTCATCGCCTCCAGCATCACCGACTACATGGAGACCCCGGCGCCCCCCAACGTGGAGAAGGGGCCGGGCGTCTACTTTCTCAAGGAGGTCATAGCGGACGCGGATCCCGAGGTCCCGGAGGTGGAGATCGACCCCGAGGAGGACCTTGCCGCCCTGCAGTACACGGGCGGCACCACCGGGCTTCCCAAGGGGGTCATGCTCACCCACCGCAACCTGCTGGCCAACGCCATGCAGTGCGCCGCCTGGGCCAAGGAGTTCGTGGAGCGCGGGCGGGACGTCTACCTCGACGTCATCCCCTTCTTCCATTCCTACGGCCAGACGGTGGGCATGAACAACGCCATCCTCAACGCCGGGGCCATGGTCCTCATCCCGCAGTTCGAGATCAACATGATGCTCCAGGTGATACAGAAATACAGGCCAAATTTCTTCCCGGGGGTGCCCACGCTTTACGTGGCCATCCTCAACCATCCCGACGCCCTGTCCTACGGGGTGGACAAGATAAGGCTGTGCAACTCCGGATCGGCCCCCATCCCCGTGGAGGTCATCCGGCAGTTCAGCCGCATCTCCGGCGGCATCTTCGCCGAGGGCTACGGGCTCTCGGAGGCCTCTCCCGTCACCCACTCCAACCCCATCTTCGGCATGAAGAAGGTGGGCTCCATCGGCATTCCCTTCCCTGACACGGAGGCCAAGATCGTGGACGTGGAGACGGGGGAGACGGAACTGGGGTTCAACGAGCCGGGGGAACTCATCATCCGCGGACCCCAGGTCATGAAGGGTTACTGGCAAAAACCGGAAGAGACGGCGGCCACCCTGCGCGACGGCTGGCTCTACACCGGCGACATCGGCACCATGGACGAGGACGGCTACTTCTACATCGTGGACCGCAAGAAGGACATGATCATCGCCGGCGGCTACAACATCTATCCGCGCGAGGTGGACGAGGTGCTCTACGAGCATCCCGCGGTGCAAGAGGCGGTGACGGTGGGCATCCCGGACGAGTACCGGGGGGAGACGGTGAAGGTCTACGTGGTGCTCAAGCCGGGCTGCGAGTGCAGCGAGGAGGAGATCGTCTCCTTCTGCCGCGAGCGCCTCGCCCCCTACAAGGTGCCGCGCATGGTGGAGTTCCGGCCGGAGCTGCCCAAGACCATGGTGGGCAAGATCCTGCGGCGCGCCCTGCGCGAGGAGGAGATGGCCAAGCGGAAGGGCGAAAACCAGTAGGAGCATTCGGGGGTCAGACCTCGCCCCTGCCCGGGCAGACACGGAGGCGAGTCACCCCGGCCAAAACGCAGGTGCCGGCCAACGCCTCCGGGTAGGGTTGCGGACCTTGCCCCGGGCAATGCCCTGGTTTCTGCCTTGAAGATGACCGGCGCGCGGGTCGTGACCGGCATTTGTGTTCAAGTACCTGTTCAAACACCGGTATTCCGACCCCTTGACACCATAGCGAGTGGGGTTGCCTCCCGGGCCGCCGGTCAGATCTCCTCGAGGTTCGCTTCTTCCTGCACGATGAGATCGTGGCGGGCGTCGCGCCGTTCGCCCGCCGATGCTCGTCTTTCCCCCTGCTTCCTCACCAGAAAAGAGGGCAGGAGGGCAAGGTATAGGAGCGCTTTCCTAAGGCGCGACAGGTTGCCGAAGCCCGCCATGGGCGGGACTCTCGTGCCCGACTTACCCGACAATCCTCACCACCCCCATGACCTTTTTTCACCCGTCTCCCCCGCCGGGAAACCTCGTGATCCGCCGTCGCCCGCCGCGAAGGGTGTCCCGGTGCGGCAGGCGCCCCGCCTCCGCCGAAGCCCTCATGCCGCAAACGGGCGAAAGCCCTGCGGCGGCAAGCCCCGTGCCCTACCCGGAGTGTTTTGGATCAGGTTACATATTGTCGCCCCGCGCCCGTCCCTGTCAAGCGCATCCATGGCCCACCTTCATTGAGAGAAACCACCTTCATGAACCGGTCTTGCTTTCCCATCGGGATATCAAGGGGGCCTCTCTCCCGTTCTGGAGATTCTTCCCCAAACCCACCCTTTCCCCAAACCCACCCATTCTTTGCGCGATCCATGGTGATAATTGCCTTTTCCGTTGCTATACTAATGTTGCTTTCTTTCAGCCAATGAGGGAAGCCGTGAGTACGCCCGGCTGCTGGGCCGCATGATGGCGCGAGGTGTTCGGCATGGGGGCTGCAGGGGATCCGGAGGTCCTGAAGATCGGGGTAACCGGTCACCGCATCCTCGTGGAGGAAGAGAGAATAATCGCGGGCATCGAGAGGGCCCTGGACCTGCTCCGAGACGCTTACGGCGAGCGCGCCCTGGTCGTGCTCTCTTCCCTCGCCGAGGGGGCCGACCGCCTGGTGGCGGAAGCGGTGCTGCGCAGGCCCGCCTCGCGCCTCGTCGCCGTCATCCCCTTTCCCCTCGAGGACTACGTGAGAGATTTCGGCGAGGAGGGATCGACCTCCCGCGCCGAGTTCACCGAACTGTTGAAAAAGGCCTCGGAGATAATCGAGCTCCCCGCAAACCCCGACAGGGACGAGGGCTACGCCCAGGGTGGGGACTACGTGGTGGACCGTTGCGACGTCCTCATCGCCGTCTGGGACGGGCGCGAGGCCCAGGGGCGGGGCGGCACGGGGGAGATGGTGGCGCGCGCCCGCTCGCAGGGGAAACCGGTGCTCATCGTGCGGGCCGGCAACCGCAAGCCCGGTACCCGCGAACCGACCACCCTGGGGGAGGAGCAAGGCCGCCTGATCGTGGAGGGGCTGCGCGAGGCGGACGCCTGACGAGCGGAGGTGAAGATGGGGGGAAAGAAGCTGGTGCGGATCGTGGGGGACATCACCATCGACTGGCAGATACTGCGACCGGGGGGGGCGAAAACCAAGGGCGTGGACATCGTCCACAGGTGGGGTTTGTCCAACTGCCAGGCCGCCGCGCAGGCCGGAGGGGCAGCCCTCCTCGCCGACCTCCTGCTGAAGATGAAGGAGCTGAGCGGGGACACGAGCCGGGAGATCTCAAGGCCGCACTTCAACAGGAAAGCCCTGCGGGAACCGGGTTCCACGGGCGTAGCCAGGACCTACATGACCTGGAAGCCCTTCCCGGCGGAAGCGGGGAACAGCGGGGAATACGCCTGGAGGATAAGCGACTTCCTGGGAGAGGACCGGCCCCGTCCTTCCGGCGCCGCCCGCACGCGTGCGGCGGAGAACGGCCCCGATGATCAGGGTGTCCCGGATATCCTGGTGATCGAGGACACCAACCTCGGCTTCCGGAGCGACAAGGCGTCGTGGCCCTCCTTCCTCGCCGGCGGCGGGGCGGCGACAGGGATGCCAGCGCACATATTCATCAAGACGGCGGACCCCCTCAACGGGAACGACCTCCTCAAGACCCTCTGCGAGCAACATGCCGACCGCCTGACGGTGTTCACCTCGGTGAGCGACCTGAGGAAGAGCGGCTGCCAGATCGGCTATGCCATTTCCTGGGAGCAGGTCTACGAGGAGATAGTGAACGCGGTCGCTGCCCACGAGCAGCTCAACCAGGCTAAACGCGTCGCGGTCTCCCTGGGTGCCTCGGGCGCGGTGCTGCTCACGAGGGGAGATGGAGGCGGCCGGGAAAGCTGGCTGGTCTTCGACCCCAAGAACCAGGAGGGAGACTGGGAGAAAAAGCACCCCGGCGACATGGTGGGCTACGGGACCTGCATCGCGGCCGCGCTCATCTGGGAGATAGCCGGGGGCGGCGGCGCGCAGAGGATGATGGATGCCCTGAAACGGGGCTGCAGTGCCTCCCGCACCCTGCACCGCATGGGGTACGAGAACGGCGCGAGGTTCCCCGCCCTGCGCCTGCGCTTCCCCTTCAAGACGGTGGCCGGCGCCATTCTCAAGGGACCTGCCGCCGCATTCACCGACGTGCAGCTCGCCTTCGATACCGGGGAGCGGCAGAACATCCTGAACGTGAAGCTGGCGGGCGAGGACAAGCTGAAGAAGGCTATGGAAATTATTTCCATAGGACCCGAGAGGTCGCTCACGGAGATCCCCCTCGAGCGCATCGGGCAGTGGTCCTCCGTGGACCGCGTGGAGATAGAGAGTATGCGCTCCATCAGCAACATCGTCGCGGAATACGTGAACCGCTACCGCGCGGGCGCCCGCCTGGAAAAGCCCCTTTCCCTCGCCGTCTTCGGCCCTCCCGGATCGGGCAAATCCTTCGCCATCAAGCAGATGGCCAGGTCCCTCTACCCGGACCTCATAGAGGACCGCGAGTTCAACCTCTCCCAGTTCTCCTCCGCAAACGAGCTTCCCGCCGCTTTCCACAAGGTGAGGGACATGGTGCTCGAGCAGTACCTCCCCCTCGTCTTCTGGGACGAGTTCGACACCCCCCTCGCGGGCCAGGAGCTGGGTTGGCTCAAGCACTTCCTGGCGCCCATGCAGGACGGGCGCTTCCGGGAAGGAGGGGTTTTCCACCCCATCGGACCCGCCATCTTCATCTTCGCGGGCAGCCAGTACGCGACCGTGGAGGAGTTCAAGCAGGGGAAGGTGGACAACAGGGAGGCGGAGAGGATCGCCAAGAAAGAGGATTTCCTGAGCCGCCTCAAGGGCTTCGTGAACATCCTGGGCCCGAACAGGCTGGAGAGCGAGGACTACGTCGACGAGAACTTCATCCTCAGGAGGGCCTTCCTCTTGAGGACCATCCTGGCGAGGAAAGCGCCGCGACTCATCGACGATTCCGGCAACGCCAGCATCAACCCCGGCGTGCTCCACGCCTTCCTGAGGGTGAACAGGTACTTCTACGGGGCCCGCTCCATGGAGGCCCTGGTGGAGATGAGCTCCCTCTCCGGGAAAAGGTCCTTCGAGCTCTCCAGCCTGCCGGCGCGGCAGCAGCTGGCCATGCACGTGGACGCGGACGACTTCCTGCGACACGCGTGCACGCCGTGACAGGGGCGGCCGACATGGAAACCGAATTGGGCGCGGGGGAACGGCGCGGGGCCGTCTGCGCGCCGGGGGCGCGCTTCCCGCTTCAACCCATCACATGGAACATAATGGCATGCGCGCGCGACTGCCTGGAGGGCGGACATGCTTGAGGACCTGGGGGAATCCGCGAAGCTCGCCATCACCTACGCCATGCACGCCTGCTGGAAGCTGAGGCAGCGGGGGCTGGGCCCCGGGCATCTCTTCCTGGGCATCGTGGAGCTGGGCGACCTGAACCTGCGGCGGCATTTCGCCATGGCGGGAGCCGACATGGGCGAGGCGGCGGAAAGGGTGCGCGGGGGGCTGCGCAGGGGATCCGGCGGCTCCCTTCAGGTTTACCTGACGGAGAGGGCACAGAGAATACTGGCGAACGCCGCCGGGGAAGCCGCGCGCCTCAACCACGAGAAGGTGGAGGCTCCCCATGTCCTCGTCGCCCTGCTCGAGGAAGGGCGCGGCCCGCTTGCGCGCGCGGTCAAGGCCCAGGGTTCCGACCCGGAGCAGATCGCGAATCTCCTGCGCACCATGCTCCGCCACGGTGCATGGACCCCGGACTTCTACCGGCGCCGCAAGGCGGTGGAGCAACCCGGCACCGAGAAGACCTCGCAGCTCATGGAGAACCTGGGGCGCGACCTCACCGAGCAGGCCAGGCGCGGCGAGCTCGATCCCATCATCGGGCGCGAGAAGGAGACCCTCCAGCTGATACAGATACTGCTCTCCAGGAAGAAGAGCAACCCCGTCCTGGTGGGTGACGCAGGGGTGGGCAAGACCGCCATCGTGGAGAACCTCGCCCAGCTCATCGTGGAGGGCAAGGTGCCCCCCGAGCTGAGGGGGAAACGCGTGCGGACGGTGGAGGTGGGGGCGCTGGTCGCCGGGACCGTCTACCGGGGTTCCTTCGAGGAAAAGGTGCTCGCCTTCGTCAACGAGGCCCGGGATGATCCCGACCTCATCGTCTTCATCGACGAGATGCATTCCCTCATCGGTGCGGGCCGCGCAAGCATGGACGCACTCGACGCCTCCAACATCCTCAAGCCCGCGCTCTCCCGCGGCGACTTCAAGTGCATCGGCGCCACCACTTACGGGGAGTACCGCGCCTACGTCGAGAGCGACCCCGCCCTGGCACGGCGCTTCCAGCCCGTGTACGTGGGCGAAACCACCCCCGAGGACACGCTGGGAATACTGCGCGGGTTGCGCGGGAAGTACGAGGCTTTCCACGGGCTGAAGATAATGGATGACGCGCTGGGCGCCGCGGTCGAATATTCCATGCGTTACCTGCCGGAGAGGCGCCTGCCGGACAAGGCCCTCGACCTGCTGGACCAGGCATGCTCCCACCGCCGCCTGCAGTCCTTCTACGGCCTCGGGGAGCCCGGCCGCCTTTCCGGGAAGGAGAAGGAAAGCGCGCTTTCGCGCCATCCCGTCCCCCCCGCGGTCCCCATCAACCTCATCACCAGGGACGACGTGGCGCGGGTTATCTCCAACTGGACGGGCATACCCGTGGGGAAGATAACCGCCGACGAAAGCGAGAAGCTGCTCAAGATGGAGTCGTTGATCAGGAGGAGGCTGGTGGGCCAGGATCAGGCGGTGAGCGCCGTTTGCCACTCCATACGCAGCGCGCGCGCCGGCCTGCGTGATCCCCGGCGTCCCGTGGGGGTTTTTCTCTTCCTGGGGCCCACGGGGGTGGGCAAGACCGAGCTGGCCAAGGCGCTGGCCGAGGTGCTCTTCGACGACGAGGAGAAGGTCATCCGCGTGGACATGTCGGAATGCTACGACCGGAGCTCCATCTCCCGTCTCATCGGCTCTTCCCGCGGATACACGGACTCCGACCGGGGAGGCATGCTCACCGAGGCGGTGAAGAAGAATCCCTATTCCGTGGTCCTCCTCGACGAGGTGGAAAAGGCCGACCGGCGCGTGCTGGACCTGCTGCTGCAGGTCATGGAGGAGGGCCGCTTGAGCGATGGCCTGGGCCGGCTGGTCGACTTCCGCAATGCCGTCATCATCATGACCTCCAACGTGGGCGCGGACCGCCTCCGGGACAGGCCCCGCGTGGGGTTCGAGGCGGGCCGCAGGGGCGCGCGGGACCGCGGAGCGCGCGGGCTCAGGGACGAGCTGGAAGGAGAGCTGCGCCTTTTCTTCCGCCCCGAGTTTCTCAACCGCATCGACGAGGTGGTGGTCTTCAACCCCCTCGCGCGCGAGGAGCTGCGGGAGATAGCGCGCCTGATGCTCTCCAGGATCCCCATCAAGGTCGAGGCCAGCCCCAGGGTACTGGACTTCCTGGTCGCGGCGGGAAACGATCCCGCCCTGGGGGCACGCCCCCTCAAACGCGCCATAGACGACCTGGTGGTGGAGCCCCTGGCGTACCGGCTCATCGCGGGCAAGTTATGCGAGCAGGACGCGATCCGCCTTGGCCTTTCCCGGGGCAGGATCACCTTTCGCAGGAAAAGGGCGGAGGAACGCAAGGGGCCGGGGGTTCCGGAGGCGCCGGCGGGAAAAGGGGGTGAGTACCGTTCCCATGCCTAGGTACCGTGTCTTCATCAGCTACTCGCACGAGGACGGCGACCTGGTGGAGAAGATCGTGAGCGTCCTCGAGGATGCCGGGTTGCGACCCATGTGGGACCGCGATTTCGCCTTCGGTCGCGGGTTCCCGGAACAGATACGCATGCGTATCGCTCACGCCCATGTCTTCCTTCCCCTCATCACGGAGTCATCGAACAGGCGGGGATGGGTGCACCAGGAGATAGGCTACGCCATGGCGCTGCACGTCCCCGTGCTCCCCGTGGCCAGGGGGGCCTTGCCGGGGGAGATGCTGCGGGAGCTGCACGCCATGATGCTGAGCGAGGACCCCGCGGAGATGAGGACGCAGCTCACGGCGGACGTCTTCGAAAACCTTGTCAACGCCTGCCAGGAGGAGGGCTTCGCCCTCTACGAATGCGCGGAGCTCCCGGAGGAACGCACGGCCTTCATGGTAAGATATGCCAACAGCGTCTCGGACATGGGGGAATACGGGATGGTGCGGCAGAAGGGGGCCTACAGTTCCTTCAACATCCCCAACCGGGTCCTGTCGGATCCCGTGTGGGATATACGTTACGAACCCCGCGGATCCGGCGACTACCATAAGACACTGCAGCGGCGGGAGCGCCTGGCCCTGGAGAAGCACGCTCAGGAGGCCGGTTGCAGGCTGATCGTGAACCCGGGGGTCTACACGGGGTACAGCGAGAGGGCGCGCATCGCCAGGCTGGAGACGCTGCTCGATTTCCTCCGCTCCCTGCCCGAGGAGAAGGTCCAGGTGGCCATAAACGAGAGGATGGACGAGGACGAGAACGTCACCCTGGTGGGAGACTGGTTCGCCGCCATATCGGTATCCATGGCCGGCAACCGCCAGACCATCTTCACGCGTCACGCTCCGAGCATGCAGGGGAGAATAGAGTACTTCGACCAGGAATTCGAGGAGCTCCTGCAGGAACGCGGCTGGAAGGCTTCGTCGTCGCGCAACGCGGCGGTCGCCGAGATCGAGGCCTACGTGGCTGCCCTCGCGGATAAGAGCGGCGGGCACCCCTGACCGCGCCGCTTTAGCCAGTCGCGGGCGCTTTCCATCCGTCCCGTCACGTTTTCCGGGCTCTTCTCGCGTCGGCGATGAGCTTCCACCTGTCCAGCCTTTCCAGCCTGCGGGAACAATGACCGCAGAGGACAGCCCCGGCGAAAGCGCACGCCTCGCCCGCCACCACCACGGCGAACCCCACGTCCATGCGCCCGAAGCCCTCGCGGTCGCTCGCCGCCATGTACCAGAAAAAGGAGATGAGAAAGCCCAGTAGGGCGAAATACGAAGCCCACTTTCCGGAGCCGGAAAGGGAGGGTAAGAGGACGCCCATGGCGCAGGCCAGCAGGGAGACGGCCACGAAGACCATGCCCACCCCGTACATGCCGGCCACCCTGTTCAACTCCAACGAGTGATACCTGGGGCCGGCGAATCCGTTGTAGGCCTGGCCCCAGGTGTCCCTCGCCAGGGGCATGAGCAGCCCCGAGATTATCACCAGGCTCCCTGCCGCCACCAGGAGGGCGCCGAGTCTTCTCAGGCGCCTGAGCCTCTTTCTCATCTTGCTTCTCCCCACCGACTCGGTTGCCCTCTTCCGCCCTTACGGTATGTTCGGGCCTTCCCCGATGATATATGGGCTTTCCCTGGGATTCTCGCGGGGAAGAAGGGGCCTTGAAGGAAGGGTAAACCGAAAGCCACGGACGGGATCCGAGATATTACATCACTCGAGAGAACCCTGCCTTCGCGCGTTCGCGCGCCAAGAGCTCAGGGAGAAGCCCCCTTGCCGTCCCGGCACGGCATGCGGGCAAGCGCCCCGGAATGCCGCGGCGGGAACCTGTCGCGGAATCGCATGCACCGGGTGGACCGGCCTCGCGCAAGCAAGCGCCCCGGAATAACGCAACGAAAACCCGCCACCGTTCACGAGCAATCGGCGCCGCTTTCCGTCGCCCGTCCCCGGGCCTCCTCTCCCGCGAGGCTATTTCCAGACTTTCCTGAACGTATCTATCTCTTTGCCCAGCCAACCGTTTGCAAGCAGGCCACGCGCCGTTCTTGCTGCCTCCTCGATGAACTGCATTCCCCTGTACCTGACATGATCCTCGTCGAACTCCTTGATCTTTTCATACACCCTCTCGAAATCATTCTCGAAATCATCCGCACTCTCCCATACATTGTTGAAATGGCTTATCATGAGTTTCGCGAATATCGAATCGTTGCGCACCATGAAGATGGGGACGTATCCGCCCAAGCACAACACATGCCTGCCACGTTCTTTCCTTTGAATCCCCGCGTCGGCCAGGCTGCCGATATGGTACTGTTCAACGAAAGTGTATAGCTCCGTCTTTATCATGAATATGGTAGGGGTAAGGGACGAGAACATGGCCATGATTTTCCCTTTGTATGCTGAGTTCCTCAATCTCATGATCTCTTCGGTGGAAGCGCGAATATCTCTAAATAGGCTGCAGGTCTTGTAACGCTCGTCATCTTTTTCGTCATCGCCGCATTCCACGATCGCCCTTTGTTTTGCCGCCGGGGACAGGGGATTGAGAAGGATAACCCTGTACCTGGCGCCTCCTTTAAGACCGCTCTCTATCAGCTTTATACCGGCAGGTTGGGCGAAGTAATCCCTCAAGGCGTTTCCCATCATGAGGATCTCCTCTTCGCCGGACTGCTCCATCTGTCCCTTCACGGCATTGGCGAGTTCTTCCCCCTCTTCGCGCCTACTCTTGAAAATGCGCACGATGCCCGTTCCCTCCGCGATCTCGTCCATGTAGTCCTGGGCACCGTGACCACCGGCGCTCACGCCTTCCTTTCTCGGTAACTTATTGGCTATTTTTCTTGCCAGGTCCTCGCAGGTCGTGAAGATTATCCTCGATCCATCCAACAAGCGGCCCTTTATATCCTCGCTGATTCCCTTAACGTTTCTAATCTTATCTTCACTTAAATCCTCGTGCCTGCAAACGTAAAACTCCAGGCCTTTCCCTTCGTGCTTCATTGCCGACATGATTTCCTTTAAAACGTTTTTGCTCAAGCTGACGTCAGCCGTCAGTATGCAGATAAAGTAGCGGCAATCCTTTATGATCCCGTCCACTTTTACCATCCAGTCGGGAACAGCTCCCATATTTTTTCGATCAAAGAAGACGTTATATCCCTTCTTCGTCAGCGTATGGTAGACTTTTTTTGCGCAGTCTTCTCCCGTATTGCCCTCATAGGAAATAAATACATCGTATTTCTCGGCCAGGTTTTTCATCGCTACCCCCTTCACGGTATAAGGTCAAACACTTGCCCAGTCCTTCCGGAAGCTCGCGAACGCCCAGGGAGAGCTTTTGGATGAAAACGGTATCGTGGATCCTTTCCCCCCGCTTCGCCCTCCTTGCCCCTTGATATTGCCGCCTGAGTAGGCGCAACATGAACATCTTCAGGACCATGATAGGAAAAAGCTCCGGCAAAGGCAAGTTAACGCAGGCATAGCAACCCTGCCGGGGGACAACTCAGAAGACCGCCTGGAACTTAGGGACGGCGGGGCCGATGCACAGCGTGTAGTAGCCCTCCCCCGGCAGGGGGAATTCGGCGCGGAAGTCCTCGTGCGCGGGAGACCATTTCGGCAAGGCCCCTGGGGGAACGGCCCCTTCCTTCTCGGAAAGGAGCAGGAGCAGGCAGGGAAGCTCGCCCGGAGCATGCATCTTCCAGGTGACCTCCAACCATAACCTTTCGCCGTCCACCAAGACCTGGGAGTGAGTCTGCCCCCACTGCAGGAATCGCAGCTCGCAGAAAGCGGCGGCTTCCCGGCTTACGGCCCGGGCTTCCCTCAGGGAAGCGGAGGCCTCCTCCCAGAGGCCGGCGGCAAGCTGTTCGTGTGCCCTGTCGAAAAGCTCTACCATTTTCTGCCATGGAGGCTCCTCCGTTGAGTAAAGGTAGTGAAAGATCTCGTATCCCAGCTCAGGGGGCACGTCGAGGGGGACCGCCGCCGACCCCTCGCGCGAGACGATGATCCTCACCGCCATGCCCGCCTCCCCGGGCATGGCCTGCAACCACGAGAAGGCGCGCTCAAGCAGGCCTCGGTCGGCGTGCGCCGCCTCCACCAGCACCTCCGCTATCCTCCACCGCAGGAGGATGCGCCCGTGCTCCCGCGCCGTCCAGCGATCCCACAGCCCGTCGAGATGACGCCTCAGGTAGCGCAGGGCGGCCACCTTCTCCAGGCAGTCCGTGCAGAGAAAGATGTGGTGCGCCAGGTCTCCGGCCTCCTCCTCGGCGGCGGTCTTGTTCACGTACCTTACGAGCGCCATCTCGTCGGGATGTTCCACGTCACGACCTCCGCTTTCCACTCCCCCTGCCTATATGTCTCCGCGGCTCTTTTCTCGCGCGGAGTCCTTCCCCTTCTTCCCCTTCTTCCCTTTTTCCTCCCGCGCCGACCGTGACGCCCCGCGGCCATCACCCGCGACGCAGCGCGCCTTCCCTGCGCAGGGAGGCAGTTGCCGCAGCTTGCACCTCCCGTAGGCGTCCCGCGCACGGGAAGACGCGGCCGCCTCACTTTCCGCGAAGACCCCCAGCACCTCCCGCACCCGCTTTTCCAGCTTGTAGGACCAATCCGGGATGGCGGCCGTGTAGCCCCGGCGCGAGAGGCGGTAATAATCCCGCAGGCAGGTGTCGGCGGCCCGCGACGGCAGCAGCTCCGCGTACCGCCTCGATGAAGCCCGGTCCAGGGCCATGATCTCGTCCAGCGTCAGGGGCAGGCGCTCGCGCAGGGGCCCCAGGCACTCCCGTACCGCCTCCTCGCCCAGCTGGGAAGCCGCCGCGTAGGCGGAGAGGAATTCCTCGCCCAGCGGCCGCAGCGGCGTGGCGCCGTGCTCCGCGTCCACCTTCTTCGGGTTGCCTTCCACCCCGCGCGGGCTCTCCTTCCCGTAGATAAGCTTGGAGAAGCCGAAGGCCAGTTGCTGGTGGGGATGACCCCCGCAGAGGAAGGCGAGTTTCAGGACCCACCACGAGGCCACCAGCTCCTCCCGCACCCGCCGCGCGAGCATCATCACCTCTTCCGGTGTCGGCGTTTCCCCGTCCACGACCCATCGCAACTCATCGTCGCCCCCGAGTGACTCCGGCGGTACCGCCTTCGCCGCCTTTTTCCCGAGCTCCCATATCTTGGGAACGACGAAATATTCCCTGAGCCACTTAAGGAAAGACCCCGGGTGGGCAATCCTGGAAGGGTCATATCCTCTCTCGCCCGGTGGCCGGCGCAAGCGCAGCAGGAACTGTTCCCACACCTCTTGCACCACGTCGCCCGTGAACTCGTCGAGGTCGGTGACCTGCAGGAGCACTGGGAAATGGGCGTGAACGAACTCCTTGACATAACGGGCGAGGGTTTCCGCGTAGGCATCCCTGAGCCTCTTCCAGGCTCCCTCGTTCCCCGCGCGTGCCTCCTCGATCAGTCCCAGCAGCTCTTCCCTGGTGATCCCGGTCATTTTGCCCCCTTGTAAGCCCACGCTTCGGGGTAGCTTCCGCCTCCGGCGCACCCCCGCCTCGATCCCCCCGGGCGAGCGTGCACGCGAAGCATCAACCGCAGCGGGTATCCCCCCGGCCCGCTCTTGTGAGCCATTATAAATCCTTCGGACTTCCGTGAGAAACACGCCGGCGGCCCGCGAGAAATCCCCGCCAGGCGCATATAAGCGGCGAGGGGGACGTGGGGGGTGAAGCGTGAAGGGCAATGGGGTTCGTATCCGCGGCCTTCTCCGCCATTCGTGGGGATGCCGGTAAGGGCTCGCGTCCCCCTCACACAAACAAAAGGAGGCGTTAGTCCCCCGCCCGCGAGAACGGGGATGGATGCATATCCCTTGCGCCCTCACCCCGCGAGAAAACGCGGAGAGGTCGATATTTTCATTGAAGGAAGAATGGTAGTAATATTTTCTTACAAGCTGCCTCGAAACGCGGAAAAGGCGTCAACGCCGGTGATGACGGGGGAGCCAAGGGGGGTCGGGAATGGCTGAAGACGAAAAAGTCCTTCCGGGGGCAAAGAAAATCCTTGAAGGCGTGGAGAAGGCCAAGCTCTCCCGCGGTCTGGAGACCACCGGCGTCTACCTCTGGTTGACAGTGCTTCTGGAACGCCATGCCGCCATGCTGGAATCCCTTTCTCCATCGGTGGAATGGAGCGTCCTTTCACAGGATATCAACCTGAAGCTGACCCGGGGGGAAGCGGGCAATACCCTGAGTCCCGAGGAGACGCTCTCCCGCGCGGCACAGCACGCGCAGCAGCGCGGCGCGGAAAAGATCTCCGAGAGGGACATCGCGGCCATCGTCATCGAGGCCGCCGGCCTTACCCCTCAGGCGGGAGGCCCGCTCCCGGCAGGTGCCGCGGAGGAGGCGGCGGCAGGGGAAGGGGGAAGATCCGGCACGGGAGCCACCGCTGCCACCGCCGCGCCGAAGCGATCCCTACAGCCCACCCCCACCCTGGACCGGTTCGGCCGCGACCTCACCGAGCTGGCCAGGCAGGGCAAGCTGCCGCCGGTGGTGGGACGCGAGGAGGAGATCGAGCAGGTCATCGTCACCCTGTGCCGGCAGACCAAGCGTAACCCCATACTCCTGGGCCCGGCCGGGGTGGGCAAGACGGCCATCGTGGAGGGACTGGCGCGTCGCGTAGCCGCGGGCG
Source organism: Actinomycetota bacterium (assembly GCA_014360655.1). NCBI lineage: Bacteria > Bacillati > Actinomycetota > Actinomycetota bacterium. Next base: position 85,573 of record JACIXC010000013.1, read on the forward strand.
AGGTCAGCGAGGCCCTGCGGGGCGTGCGCATCGTGGAGGTCCAGCCCTCCACCCTCATGGCCGGGGCCGGCGTCTTCGGCGAGCCGGAGAAGCGCATGTCCGCCCTGGTGAAGGAGGCCTCCCAGGAGGGGATCATCCTCTTCATCGACGAGGCGCACACCATCATCGGCAGCGGGGGGCGCATGCGCACCGGCGACCTGGCCAACGTCATGAAGCCGGCCCTGGCCAAGGGCGACATCGCCTGCATCGCCGCCACCACGGACGACGAGTACCGCATCCACATCGAGTCCGACCGCGCGCTGGAAAGGAGGTTCTCCCCGGTCAGGGTGCAGGAGATGACCCCGGAGCAGACCCGGGAGGTGCTCGCGACCCTGCGCGACCACCTGCGCGAGACCCGCGGCGTTGAGGCCCCGGACGGGGTGCTGGACCTCATCATCGAGATGTCCGGGCTCTACCTCAAGAACCGCCACTTCCCGGACAAGGCCGTGGACCTGCTCGAGCACTGCGTGGCCCATGCCGTCGCCGGGGGCAGGGGCTCCGTGGACGCGGAGGAGGCGGCCTCCGTCGTCGAGGCCATGGTGGGCATGCCCCTGGACGTGGACAAGAGGCTGTTGGACCTCGCGGAAGCCCTGAAACAGATGGGGCTCATGAAACCAGACCAGGTGGACGGCCTCACCAGTAGGTTGCGGGTCACCGTGCGCAGCATGGACTTCAAATCAGCCCGCCCCAACGCCGTGATCCTCATGGGGGGTGATGCCGGCGAAAAGGCGGGCATCCTCGCCATGGTGATCGCCGAGAAACTCCTCGGCGCGCGGGAGAGGGTTGTGGATATCGACCTGGGAAGGATGAGCCAACCCTACAGCCTTTCCATGCTCATCGGCGCAGGACCGGGATACGTCGGCTACGAAGACCGCTTGCCCCTGCACCGGGTGATGGAGATGCCGTGGTCGGTTCTCTGCCTGCGCAACATGCATTCCTGTCACCCCGATGTGCAGGAGGTGGTGACGCAAGGCCTGGATGATGGCCACATAACGCTCGCCGACGGAAAGCGCGTCTTCCTATGCGATACCATCGTGATCCTCACGGCCGGGGGCGTAGAGAAGGCGCACAGACCCGTGGGTTTCGGATCAAAGGAAAGGGACGCGCAGGAGATCAGCTTCCAGAGTATGGGTTTCCTGGGCGAGAAGCTGCTCAAGCTCTGCGACCTGGTCATCGCGGAAGACGACATGGACTCGCAATCCGTATCCAGGTTCCTCGAGAATTTCTTCCTGGCGGAAATGCGGAACCGCTACCGCAAGCGCGGTGTGGACGTCTGCTGGGAGAGCGACCTGGTACGCTATCTCGCCGAGAAGGCGGGCGGACGCTGCTCCCAGGGGGAGCTCGAGCGCCTCATCGATGAACAGGTCACATCCCTGCTGGCCCCCTATCTCATCACCCAGCGCAAGGTGACCCTGAAACTCGAGGTCGGCGGTGAGGGAGCCGGCCTGACGGCCGTGGAGATAGAAGGGGATACCTGGGAGGAAAAGGCAGATGAGGAAGGGGGTGTATGACGGATGCCGTTCGAGACGGAGGCCCAGAAGAACGTCTACGAGATGATAGTGCCCTGGATGAAGGAGATCTGGGGAGAGCTGGCGCGCTTCCCCGAGGACCAGCCGGTGATCGTGGTGGACGTGGGCAGCACCCTGGCACTGGTGGTGGTCTTCCCCTGGGGCGAGGATGAGGCGGTGATAGAGACCAGGGCCATGGTGACCAAGGGCACGGAGCTAACGCCGGACCTGCTGCGTTACCTGCTGGAAAACAACGAAAGGATGCGCTTCGGCTCCTTCGCGGTGGGAAGCAACGGGGAGATATTCTTCATCCACAGCATCGTCGGCTCCACCTGCGACAAGAACGAGCTGCGCGCCTCCACGCGGGCGGTGGTCTCCACCGCCGACGAGTACGACGACAAGATCGTGCAGCGCTGGGGCGGCAAGCGCATGAGCGACTGAGGGAAGGCCACGGCCCGCGAAGGCCGGGTTCGCCGACGCGCCGCTCGCGCGCCGCGCGCGAAAGAACGGTGACACCCGGGCGTCTTCCCCCGCCCGCAACGCCGCGATCCCGCCGCGGTGGGGGGAGACGCTTCCACGTCCGCCATGGTATTTTATTCCGGGCACCTGCTCTCGCGTATCGGCGGCGAAGTCCGCCGGCTCCGGCCGGCTCGCAGGCCGGCCTCCGCGGCAGGCCCGCGGGGTGCGCCCCGGGCAGTGCGGGGCGGCACCGGGGGTATCCCGGGGGGGCGACCTCCCCGGGGGAGAGGGTGAGCGGATGAGGCGAAGGGGAAGCGATACCGGTAGGTCCAGGGAGCTCAGGGGCCTGCTCGCATCCTGGAGAACGGCCCTGCGCCGCGCCTGGCGTGATTACCAGTGGTACTGCATCGCCGCTCTGTGGGTCCTTGCCCTAGCCCTCGGCATGGTAGGTTTTGGAAGATATTATTCCGCCGCGGAGCGGGCGCATTCGGGTTGGGACATCGTCTACTCCACCCTGCAGCTCTTCGTCCTGGAGTTCGGAAACGTATCCGGCCCCCTCAACTGGCAGCTCGAGGCGGCGCGCATCCTGGCCCCGCTGGTGACCGTGTTCACCGTCATCCAGGCGATGGCGGCGCTCTTCTACGAGGAGCTCCAGAGGACGCGGGCCCGCCTCTTCGCGGACCACGTGGTCGTCTGCGGCCTGGGGAGGAAGGGTCTGCTCATCGCCGGCGAATTCCGCCGCCGGGGTTACCGCGTGGTGGTCATCGAGCGTGACGGGGACAACCCCCGCGTGGGGCAGTGCCGGGAACTGGGCGCGGTGGTCATCCCCGGGGACGCCGCGGATACGAGCACGCTGCGCAAGGCGCGGGCGCACCGCGCCGCGTACCTGGTCTCCGTGTGCGGCGGCGACGGCACCAACGCGGAGGTGGCGGTGCACGCCCACGCGCTGGCCGGCGGGCGCAAGGGGCGGGCTCTCCACTGCGTCGCCCACATCGCGGACCCCGCGCTTTGCGACCTGGTGCGGGAACGTGAGCTCTTCCTGGGACAAGCGGGCGATTTCCGCCTGGACTTCTTCAACGTTTTCGACGCGGGCTCGCGCGCGCTGCTCGCCGAGTTCCCTCCCTTCACCCCGCGAGGGGAGGGGGTCGCGCCGGAGCGTCCCCACCTCCTTGTGGTGGGCCTGGGAAACCTGGGGGAGAGCCTGGTGCTGCACGCCGCCCGCACCTGGCATCCCCACTACCGCTCTTCCGGCAGGAGGCTGCTCGTGAGCGTGGTGGACAGGGTGGCGGAGGAGAAGGTGGAGTCGTTGTGCCTGCGCCACCCGCAGTTGCGCAAGACATGCCTCTTCCGCGCGCTGCAGATGGAAGTGGAGTCCTCCGCCTTCCGGCGCGCAGATTTCCTTTTCGATCCGGGCGGCGATGGGGTAACCTCCGTGTACGTCTGCCTGGACAACGATTCCCGGGGCCTCTACGCCGCACTCACCCTGGTGCGCTGCCTGGGGAACGGGGAGATACCGGTGGTGGTGCGCATGGCGCACCGGGCCGGGTTGGCGACCCTGGTGGAGGGCGGAGGAGGTGATATGGCAAGGTTTTCCAACCTGCATACCTTTCCCCTCCTGGACAGGACCTGCAAGCCGGAGTTCCTGCTCGCGGGCGTCGGTGAGCTCCTGGCCCGGGCCATCCACGAGGAATACCTGCGCAACCAGGCGAAACGCGGGTTCACGTCTGAGACGAACCCCTCCATGGTGCCCTGGGAGGCGCTGCCGGAGGACCTCAAGGAATCCAACCGCAGCCAGGCGGACCACGTGGGAAGCAAGCTCCGGGCGGTGGGGTGCGACATCAGGCCCCTTGAGGACTGGGACGCGGAACCCTTCACCTTCTCCCCCGGGGAGGTGGAACTCATGGCGCGCATGGAACACGAGCGCTGGATGGAGGAGCGGCTGGCGGACGGGTGGACCTACCACCCCGGGAAGAAGGACCTGGAGCGCAAAACGAGCCCTCACCTCGTCCCCTGGGAGGAACTCCCAGAGGACGTCAGGGATTACGACCGCGAGACGGTGAGGGCCATGCCCGCCTTCCTCAAGGAGGCCGGATTCCAGGTCTACCGCCTGCGAGGCGGGAGCGGGTAAAGTCCCGTTTAAGCAACCAGGGTCAGGTCTCAAAACGCGCATTTTTCCGGCTTCCTGTCGGCACTTTCCAATTGCTTCAAATGCGCTCTCCTGGACTTGACCGGCTTTGGAATTTGATAAACTTGTGGCGGCGGGTTTATCTTGCCCGGTCTGATACGGGGAGATGAGATCATGAAAGGGCTGGAGAGCCTGGCGCGCAGGTTCCTCTACTACCCGGACCGGCTGCCTTCGGACATGCCGCCGCCGCGCTGGGCGGGGGCGGCGCAGGAGGTGTGGATGGAGTGCCGGGACGGGGTGCGCATCCACGGGCTGTGGTGGGCGGAGCCCGCGGGGACCCCGGTGATCCTCTTCCTGCACGGCAACGCGCAGGAGGTCTACAGCTGGTCCCTGGTGCGCCGGGAGCTGGAGCCCCTGGGTTGCCGCATGCTGCTCATCGACTACCACGGCTACGGCAAGAGCGGCGGCGAGCCACACGAGGCGGGGTTGTACCTGGACGGGGAGGCCGCCCTGGCGTGGCTGGAGGAGAAGGGCGTCGGCGGCCGCCAGACCGTCGTCTTCGGCAAGTCCCTGGGCGGCGCGGTGGCCTGCGAGATAGCACGGGACAGGGAGCTCGCGGCCCTGGTGCTGGAGTCCACCTTCACCTCCCTGGCCAGCGTGGCCCGCCGGCTCTTCCCTTTCCTCCCCCGCGGCGTTCCCCTGGGTGAGGAATACCGTTCGCTGGACAAGATCGGGCGCGCCCGCTGCCCGGTCCTCGTCATCCACGGCGACCGCGACGAGCTCATACCCGTGGAGGAGGGAGAGGAGCTCTTCCGGGCGGCCCCGGAACCCAAGGAGCTCTACCTGGTGCGCGGCGCGGGGCACAACGACGTCTCCCTGGTGGCGGGCGACGAGTACGCGCGCCGCATCGCCGCCTTCCTGGAAACATATGCCGGTTGAGGGCCCGCCTTCCCCGAAGACCGCGTCCCCGTGACACGCCGTCCCCGAAAGCGAGCCCCGACGCGGTCGCCCATGCCGCGCGGACGCGGCGCCATGCGGGACCCTGATGATCCTCGGTGCCCGGGGCGGGTCCGGGGATGGGAGCGCGGTTAAGCCCGGGGGGCCTTATCCTCGGCGGAACCCGACTTCTTCGCCACCACCAGGAGGTAGGCGCAGAGGTTCTTCGCCCCCAGGGTCTGCACCGCCAGCTCGTACGCGGCGCTGAGGAGATAGAACGGGAGGAAGAAGGCGAAATAGGGTGACTGGTAATAACTGGTGATAATATCCTCTATCTCGAAGCCGTTGTCCTCCAGGACACGCCGCGTGGCCGAGTAATAGCAATCACGGTATACCGCGGGGAATCCCCCGATACCTTTCGTCTCGGGGACGAGGGAATAGAGCAGCCTGCGCGAGACGGCATGGGGGAGGGCTCGGTTTATCATGGCGAAAGGAGCGAACCTGCACGGGAAGAGGTGGATGAAATACCCTCCTTCCTTGAGTGCGCGCCGCGCTTCGGCTACGAAAGACCTTACGTCCCTCAGGTGCTCCAGGACCGAGCGTGACACGATCATGTCCACGGAGGCATCGGGGAAGGGAAGCCCCCGGGTCACGTCCGCCACCACCTTCTCGTCCACGTCCTCGTTCTCCCGGAGTTCTTCCTCCGAGCAGTCAACGGCGACGATGCGCGTCCGCGAACCTTCCCTTCTGAAATGCGCGAAAGGGCAAGACTTCCCGCCCCCCACGTCCACGACCACCTGGCCGTCCGCGCGGAGGACCCGCTCCCCCACCTTCTCCTCGTAGAGCAGGAAGATGTTCTCGCGCGCCTGCGGCAGGAACGGCTCGACACCGCCGCTCAGCCTGCGGTTGAGGTCGATGAACCTCTCGAATATCGCCGGCAAGGTCTTACCCACGCAGCATACACGCTCCCGTAGCCCACACGCCTCCGACCCCCGAACCCACCGCCGCGAGCTTTCCCGCATGCTCGAGTATCATCGCGCACAGCTCCGCGGCAGCCCGCCCCGCAGGATCCCGCGGGTCGCAAGTCGGCGCTGGCCGCTCAGTGAAAGATTCTATCACCTTCCCGGGTGGAATAAGAAACGGGGCCGGCGCCCGTCTCCCGATCGTTTTCAATCCGGAAAGCGCTTACCGAAACGGCACAGCACCCAGCGCCCGGATGACTCCCCGGGCGCGGGCGCGAAAAGGTGCAGGTCGCGTAGCACGGGGTGGCAAGCCATGCGCACCGTGGTAACCTTGACCCATGTGGTGGAGAGCCTTCCTGGCCGCCTTCGGTCTCCTTTTCGTGGCCGAGCTGGGAGACAAGACGCAACTGGTCATCCTGGCCCTGGCCGGCCGCTATTCACTGCGCACGGTCTTCCTCGGGGCCGCCGCCGCCTTCGCCCTCCTCAACGCGCTGGCGGTCTCCGCGGGGGCGGCGCTTTACGAACTCCTCCCGGAAGCGGTCGTGGGGTACGGGGTCGCCGCGCTCTTCATCCTCTTCGGTCTCGTCACCCTGCTGGGACGCGAAGGGCGCGAGGAAGGCCGGGAGGCGAAGCGGGCGCGCAACCCCTTCATCTCCGTCTTCCTCCTCATCTCCCTCATGGAACTGGGCGACAAGACCCAGCTATCCCTCCTCGCCCTCACCGCCAAGTATTCCCATCCCGTGTTCGTCTTCCTCGGCGGCACCCTGGCCCTCTGGGCCACCTCCCTCATCGGTGCCCTGGTGGGTGCGGGGCTTTCCCGGGTCATCCCCCCGGTATGGATGCGACGGGCCTCCGGCGCCATCTTCATCGCCTTCGGCGTGCTCAGCCTCTTCTGGTAAACCGCGGAATCCCTTTTCGACTGCCTTCTTCGCGGCGGCTTCGTCGCTCACGGCGCCGCCAGCCTCTTCCGGTGAGAGCGCCTTTCCGTTCTGCCCCGACCAAGTCCTCACCAAGCCACGAACGCCCCCGGCACGGCGTGCTCCCGCCTCCCCGTCCCGCTCCCCCGCGCCCGTCGCTCCCCGGCTCGAGGAGCGGGTTTCATGGTTTTCCGGGTCGCCCAAGAGCTTTCTCGCTGCGGCCGTCGAAATCACGGCAAGCGCGAAAACCGCTTCCCGTGCACGCTTTTTCCCCGGCGCATTTCCCCGCCATCCCGCCTCACGGCCTCCGAAAGCGCGGCTTTTCGGGGGCGGATGCGCTCGTGCGATTGCCCGTCCGACACGGCCCTCTTGCGCCCCTAGCGAAGGCGGAGGGCCCTCTCCAGGTCCTGCGGTGTATTGATGTTGAGCAGGGAACGGAATTCGGGGTCGTGCTCGGCGATCTCCTCCTCCTCGAGGTAGCGTACCCGTAGCTCGTCGGTGAGCTCGTGTATTTTCAGGCGCTCCTCCCGCAGCCTGTTCCCTATCCTCTCCTTCACCTCCCGCGCGTAGACGGCGAAGAGGGGCTCGATGTACTCGCCGCGCCTGGGCACCACCGCCTCCCACCCCGGCGCCTCCTCCAGCAGCCGCCGGATCAACCCCGGCTGGGGAAAGGGCATGTCGCAGGCCATGACGAAGACGTAAGGGGTGGTAGAATATTCCAGTGCGGTGTAGATGCCGCCCAGGGGGCCCTTTCCGGGAAGCAGGTCGAAGACGGCGCGCGCCCTGTCACCGGCCAATTCAGCGAGCAGGTGGTTTCTCTCCTGCCCCACCAGCAGGATGCGGGAGAAGATGTCCGAAAGGACGGCGATGATGCGCGCCAGCACCGGCTCCCCGCCCATGGACAGCGAGGTCTTGTCCGCGCCGAGGCGTTTCCCCTTTCCCCCGGCGAGGACGGCCGCGGTGAAATCCGGGTTCACGGCGTCACCCTCCAGCCGTGGGTGTACAAGTTGCACCTCTCGCCGCCGCAGAACCCCACCACGGTGAGGCCCGCGCGCTCCGCCACGCGCAGCCCCAGCGAGGTGGGGGCAGCCAGGGAGACCACGACGGGGATGCCCACCCTCGCCGCCTTCAGGGCCATCTCGTAGCTCACGCGGCCGGAGAGCATGAGCAGCTTGTCCTCCAGGGGGATGCCGCGCAGGGCGCACCACCCCACCGCCTTGTCCAGGGCGTTGTGGCGGCCCACGTCCTCCGCCACCACCAGCGCCCGCCCCTCGGCGTCGAAGAAGCCCGCCCCGTGGGTGCCACCGGTGGCGCGGAAGACCTCCTGTCCCCCCGCCAGCTTCTCCCCAAGCCCCAGCACCACGTGCAGCGGGACCTGCAGGCGCGAGGCCACGCATCCCTCCCGGATGTCCCCCAGCGCGGAAAGGTCCGCCCCCCCGCATCCCGTGCGCACCACGTAAGTGGGGGCGAAGCGTTCCCTTCCCCGGGGGCTCTCCACCTCCAGCTCCACCACGTTGCCGCGGTCCAGGGCGGTGTCCTCCACCTCGCGCCCCTCCGCCAGCTCGCGCTCCATGCTCCCGCAGTGCTTGAGCAACGTCACCTGCGCCACGCTCTCTATCACCTTCTCGGTGAGGCAGAAGCCCACCGCCAGCTCCTTGTCCATGCCGGGAAGGCGCATGAGGGCCACCAGCGGCATGCCGTTGACGATGATCTCCAGGGGCGATTCTACGGCCACGCGGTCGTCGACCTCTTCCGCCCCGCCTTGCCTGAAAAACCTGGTTATCCTCCAAGAGATCATGGCATCCATGATAAAGGTTCGGGAATGCGGCCGACAACAAGCGCGCGCCTGCCGGGACCCGCCGGAACCGCCCTTCACGGCACGGTATCGCGGCATGGGCAGGGCCCATCGCGCGGGGTTGTGGCCGCGCGCACCTCCCTTGCGAAGGCCGGTCTTTCCGGGCGGGCATGGCGCCGCCCTCGGGCGCATCCTCCGGCCGCATCCTCCGGCCTGTTCTCCCCTCGCGTTCAAGGAGTCACGCCATCTACGATGGTCTCGGCGGGAGCGGCGACCTGAAGGCGTGCCCTTCCCCTATCTTGCCCTCGCATGCAAGGCGTCATGCCTTCTACGATGGGCTTGCACGTACGATGGTCATGGCGTGAGCGGCGACACGAAGGCGATTCCCCGCCTGTACTGCCCTCACCTTTCATGGCTGATGATCTCCAAGGCATCACCTACGTCGATCCCCGCCCTTTCCGCGGTCCCCGCGGGGAGCTCCAGGACCGCCCGCGCCCGCCACACCATGGGGCTCAACCGGCGCGGCCCCAGCCGGTGAACCACCCGTATGACCCGGCCCCCACCGTCGAGGAAGACGGCGTCGATGGGATAGCGCATCCCGAAGGTATGGACCTGGCGGCAGGGCGCGATGAGCAGCCCTTCTCCTGCAGGAAGGGTGTCCGTTCCCAGGAGGCCCCGCCTCCGGGACGACGGCGTCTCGGCCACCCCGACCCTCTCCGCCACGGTGGTCCCGCGCGCCGCGTCCACGACCTTCACGTAACGCATGGGTGAAGCATACAACGGGCGGGCGGGAAAATCCCACACCCCAACGTCCCCTCACCTTTGACAGCCCCCGCCTCAATGTGAAGAATAGAGGCGGGAATGCTTATAAAGGAGGCGACATGGACGACCTACTCACCCGTCTCCTGGAGGGAGACCGCCGCGCGGCAGCACGGCTCATAACCCTGGTGGAAAACGGGGACCCCGCGGCCCGGGACCCCATCCGGCGCCTGCACGAGTACACCGGCAGGGCGCACATCGTCGGCATAACCGGGCCCCCGGGCAGCGGCAAGAGCACGCTGGTCAACTCCCTCACCAAGGAGATGCGCGCGCGTGGCAAGAGCGTCGGCATCATCGCCATAGATCCCACCAGCCCTTTCAGCGGCGGCGCGGTGCTCGGGGACCGCGTGCGCATGCAGGATCTGGCCACCGACCCGGAGGTCTTCATCCGCTCCATGGGCACGCGAGGCTCCCTGGGGGGCGTGAGCGTGGCCACCAACGACGCGGTGAACATCCTGGACGCCTTCGGCAAGGACATGGTCATCATCGAGACGGTGGGCGCCGGCCAGGTGGAGGTGGACATAGTCAAGCTCGCCCACACCTCGGTGGTGGTGTCCATGCCCGGCGGCGGCGACGAGATCCAGGCGTTGAAGGCGGGCATCATGGAGATCGGGGACATCTTCGTGGTCAACAAGGCCGACCGCGAGGACGCGGGCAGGACCTTCACCGAGATCACCATGATGCTGGACATGTCCCACCGGAGCGAGGACCGCGTCCCGCCCGTGATCCGCACCGTGGCCACCACCGGGCAGGGAGTGGACGAGCTTGCCGATGCCATCCTCGAGCACCACCACTACCTCCAGGAGAGGGGGCTGCTGGAAAAGAAGGCGCGGGAGCGCATCCTGGCCGAGCTCCAGGAGATCATCAACCGCCGCGTCGAGAGGACGGTGGAGCGCGCGCTGCAGGAAGACCCGGAGATGGTGGAGCTGGTGAAGAAGATGGTTGAGACGCGGGAGATAGACCCCCACTCCGGCGCTTCCCAGGTCATCAGCCACCTGTTGAAGAAATCCGAGGTTTAAGGCACGGGTGCGCCGCCGCCATCCATCGCCGGCGCCGCCCCGGCATGAACGGAACCGCAACCGGGCGCCGCGCTTCCGCTGTTCCATGCATTCCGGGCGTGGTGATGTTTTCCATCCCGCAAGGGCGTGCCGGGAGGCGCGTGCACGTCAGGAGAAGCGGCCCGTCAGGAGAAGCGGAAGAGGATGACGTCGCCGTCGCGGACCACGTAATCGCGGCCCTCGACGCGCACGGCCCCTTTCTCTCGTGCGGCGTGAAAGGAACCGTAGGAGGTGAACTCCTCCCACCCGATGACCTCGGCGCGGATGAAACCCCGTTCCATGTCCGTGTGTATCTTCCCCGCCGCCTGCACGGCGCTGCTTCCCTCGCGCAGGGGCCAGGCGCGGCATTCGCCCGACTCCGTGGTGAAGAAGGTGATGAGTCCCAGCAGGACGTAGCATTTCCTGGCAAACTCTTCCAATCCCAAACGCTCTATGCCGTACGCCTCCAGGAACTCCCTAACCTCGTCCGGGTCCAGCTCCTCGATCTCCGCCTCCAGCTTGGCGCAGAAGGCCACCCACTCCGCCCCCTCCTCGGCCGCCCTCTCCCGCACCGCCCGCAGCAGGGGACCTTCCGCGCCCAGCTCCTCCTCCCCCAGGTTGGCCACGTAGATGACCGGCTTGGCGGTGAGCAGGAAGAGGCCGGCCAGCAGCTCCCTCTCCTCCGCGCCCAGGTCCTGACGGCGCACCGGGACCCCCCGCTGCAGCCCTTCCTCCGCCCGCAGCAGCACCTCCATCTCCCTCGCCTTCTCCCGGTCCCCGCTGCGGGCGGCCTTGGCGATCCTCTCCTTCCGCCGCTCCACGGCAGCCAGGTCCGCCAGCATGAGCTCGGCCTCGACCACGTCAATGTCCGCGCGCGGGTCGAGGTCGGCGCGCACGTGGGCCACGTCGGGGGAGGAGAAACAGCGGACGGCGTGGGCCACGGCATCCACCTCCCTTATGTGCGCGAGGAACTGGTTGCCCAGGCCCTCGCCCTGGTGCGCCCCCTCCACCAGCCCGGCGATGTCCACCACCCTGAGGTCGGCCGGGACGGTCTTCTCGCACCCTGCGGCCCTGGAAACGGCATCCAACCGCGGGTCGGGCACGTAGGCCACGCCGTGATTGGGGTCCACGGTGGTGAAGGGATAGCCGGCCACAGCCGCGCCCGCCCTGGTGAGGGCGTTGAAGATGGTGGATTTACCCGCGTTGGGCAGCCCTATTATCCCCACTTGCAGGGCCATGCATCCTCCTCTTCCGCATGCGGTCCCCCGGCCTGCGCTCCCCAGCCTATGATAGCAGGTTGACGGCGGTCCGGCGGGTGTCGCGCGGGGAAGCGCGCGGGGAAAGCGGCTCCGGGCGCCGGGCCGGCGCCTGGTCTCATCCCCGCCTCGAGCTGCGTTCCACACCCCTGCACCGCCTGCGCCGCCCCGGCTCCGACCCGACCCCCGCAGGCAGCCGTTCAAGGCCGGCATGGGTATAAACGATATTCTAATGGGTGGAAAAGGAGAAGCCTCATGAGATCGACGAGGTTCATGACGCTGTCCCACTGGATGGCGTTTCTGGTCATCGCGCTCTACCCGTTGTACACGGGGGATAGCGTGCATTACGCCGCATGGGCCGCGGTGACGGCCTCCTTCGCCGCTCTCGGCCTGGCCTACCACCTCCTGCGACGGCGGGGTATCGAGGAGCGTGCCTGGAAGCCCGGGCTCGTCCTGCCTGCAGCAGACGCCGCCCTCTGCTGCTACCTGATATACGAGAGCGGCGGCATCGCGAGCCCCCTCTTCCCGCTCCTTTTCCTTCTCGTCGCCACCACTGCCTTCTACAACCGCTGGACCGTGACACTCTGCCTCGCCGCGGCAAGCGGCGCCGCTTACGTGCTGGCCTGCTCTCTCGCCGGTATTTCCCTGGGCGAGGACGGTGCCCCGCTGCTGGTCAACGTGCTCGTTCTCATGTGCGCATCCGTCTTCCTTTCCATCCTGGCGGAGCTCGACCGCCGGGAGCACGGTCGCGCGGAGAGGATAGAGGCGCTTTACACCCTCAGTTCCGAGCTCATGGAGAAGGTCGACCTCGGCGAGACGTTGCACTACCTCCTGGCCGCCATCGCCGACCTCATCCACGCCGACCTGGGTTCCATCTGGCTGCTGGACCGCAACACCGGGAAGCTGAAGCTGCAGGACTTCATAGTCCCGGAGCAGGGCCCGAAAGAGGGAGGCGAGCTGGCCGTGGGGGAGGGGTTCGTGGGGCGCGTGGCCCTGGAGAGGAAGCCCGTCATCCTCGACCGTTCCCGGCGGGAAAACGACGCGGGTATCTGCGAACCCGCCCTGGAAGAAACGCAGTCGGTCATAGCCACGCCCATCCTCATGGGCGGGGAATTGATGGGGGTGCTCTGCTTCGCCGCCGGCAGGCAGCGCGCCTTCCACCAGCAGGACCTCCAGATGCTGGCCACCCTCTCCAACCTGGCGGCCTCGGCCATCGCCCGCTCGGAGCTCTACCAGATGGTCCTCTCGCGCAGCGAGGTCATCGTGAGCAGCATGAGCAGCGGGCTCCTGGTGACCGACCAGGCGGGGAAGGTGATCCTGGCCAACCAGGCGGCGCGCGACCTGCTGGGATTGGAGATCCCGCCCAACGAACGCACCCTGCGGGAGGTCCTGGAGTCCTCTCCCCTCGACCACGAGGCCCTGCTGCAATCCATGGAGGAGGCGAAGGGCCGCCACGACGGGGCCGCCGCCGGCAACTTCGAGGTGCGCCTGCGCGGCAACCCTGAGCGCATACTCTCCGTGCGCGTCTCGCCCATCCGCGCGGGCTTCGAGCCGTCCAGCGGGTCCGTGCTCATCCTCGACGATATCACGGAGAGGGTGAAGGTGGACGAGATCCGGGACGACCTCCTGCTGCTCATCGCCCGCCGCGTGGAGGAACAGACCGCCCTCTACGAGGTGGGCCGCTCCCTGGTACGCGAGCAGGATATAGGCAGCCTGGTGGGTTTCCTCCTCAACAGGGCGGTGACCCTCGTGGGGGCGGAAATCGGGGTCCTCTCCCTGCGCGAGGAGGACGAATCCTACCGGATCAAGGCCGTCCACGGCCTGGAAGGGTCTTCCCTGGGGCTTTCATTCCGTCCCGGCGAATATCGCGCGGGCCAGGCGGCCGCGCAGGGTGAGCCACTACGCCTGGCGGGAATCGACCCCGCGCAAGCCGGGCCGTGGGGAGAAGGCCTCTCGGGCCCCCTCTCCTACATCGCCATCCCCATAACCTGGCAGGGAGTTACCAAGGGGGTGCTCGAGGTGGCCATGCACCCCGAGGAACGCGGTTTCGGCGAGGACGACGTGCGGCTGCTAAGCCTCTTCGTCTACCAGGCGGCCATCGCCCTGGAGAACGCCAACCTCTACCGCCTGATAACCGAGGACCAGCGCCGCACCGAGGCCATGCTCTATTCCATCAACGACGGGGTCATCGCGGTGAACAACGAGGCGCGCGTCATCCTGGTCAACTCGGCGGCCGAGAAGATACTCAACCTGCCGCCCTTCCCCTACATCAACCTGCGCCACGTGAAGGAGGTCATCCACATCCCCGGTATCGCCAACCTATTCCTGAAGAGCCTCAACGCGGGCGCCGAGATGGCGGAGGAGATACAGCTCCCCGCCCCGGACAGGAGGGTACTGGAGGTGGAGACCTCCCTCATCGAGGTGGAGCCCGGAAACCGCCTGGGCATCATCGCCGTCATCCGCGACGTCACCACCCTGAGGGAACTGGAGCAGGCCAAATCCGATTTCGTGTCCACCGTATCGCACGAGCTGCGTACCCCGTTGACCTCCATCAAGGCCTACACGGCCACCCTGCGCCGCAGCGACGTCAGCTTCGACGAGGGCACCCGCCAGCAGTTCCTGCAGGTCATCGAGGAGGAGACGGACCGCCTCACGCGCCTCATCTCCGACCTCCTGGACATGTCCCGCATCGACTCTGGCCGCATGGAGCTCAAGAAGCGCGAGTTCGACCTGCTGCGGCTGGTCGAGATCGTGGTGGAGAAGCTGGGCTCCCAGACCTCCGATCACGTCATCCGGATGAGGGCGCCGAGCGGGAGCATAACGGTGCACGCGGACCCGGACAAGATCGAGCAGGTCTTCGTAAACCTGGTGGACAACGCGGTGAAATACTCGCCGCAGGGAGGGGATATCGTCATCTCCCTGGAAGTGCAGCGACACCTCATAAAGTGCAGCGTCAGCGACCAGGGGGTGGGTATCCCGGTGGAGCATATACCCCATATATTCGAGAAGTTCCACCGCGTGGACAACCGCGCCACGCGCGAGGTGTACGGGACCGGCCTCGGACTCTACCTGAGCAAGAGCATCGTGGAAGCGCACGGGGGGAGCATCTGGGTGGAGAGCGAGTTCGGCAGGGGAAGCACCTTTCACTTCACGCTGCCCCTCGCCCTTCCGCCGCGAAGGACGGGGGATGACACCCGAGCGCCGGCCATGGAGAGGGCCGCGGACGAAGAGGAGGATTGAGGGAAAGCCATGGAGAAAAGGGACGCTCCGGCCAGGATCCTGGTGGTGGACGACGAGAAGAACATCCTGGACATCATCCGCTTCAACCTGGAGGTGGAGGGCTACGAGGTGTTCACCACCCAGGAAGGCGAGGAGGCCCTGCGGCTGGCGCAGGAGGTCAGGCCCGACCTCATCCTCTGTGACATCATGATGCCGGAGATGGACGGGCTGGAGGTGTGCCGGCGGCTCAAGGCGGACGGGAGGACCAACCAGATACCGGTGGTCATGCTCTCCGCCAAGACCCAGCCCCAGGACAAGGTGGCGAGCATCGAGGCTGGAGCGGACGACTTCATAACCAAGCCCTTCGACTTCTCCGACCTGGTGGCGCGCATCATCGTGAACCTCATCCGCGCCAAGCAGAAGCGCGACGTGAGCCCCCTCACCGGCCTGCCGGGCAACATCTCCATCGAGGCGGAGACGAAGCGCCGCATCGCCAGGAACCTCAAGTTCGCCACCCTCTACATAGACATAGACAATTTCAAGCCCTACAACGAGATCTACGGGTTCCCGAAGGGGGACGCGGTCATCAGGGAGCTGGCCTCCGTGGTGGACGAGACGGTGCGCAACCTGGGCAATTACGACGATTTCATCGGCCACGGCGGCGGGGACGACTTCGTGGTCATCACCACGCCGGAGAAGGCCACCGCCGTGGCGGAGCGCATCATATCCGACTTCGAGGAGAAAGTCCCCTCCTTCTACCGGGAGGAGGACCTCAAGCGCGGCTACTCCATCCTGGTGGACAGGCTGGGACGGGACAACTACATCCCCATCATGACCCTGAGCATCGGGGTGGCGAGCAACCAGAAGCGCAGGATCGCCACCCACTGGGAGGTGGGCGAGATCGCCAAGGAGACGCTGAGCTACGCCAAGTCCATCCCCGGGAGCACCTATTTCGTCGACCGCCGGACGAAGTGACCTTCTCCCGTCAAGGCACCCATCCTGTCCGATCGACCTCGCCCGTTTCGCCCTGCCGCAAGGAGTGACGCCCAACCCCGCGCCGCCTGCCCGGCTCACCTCGCGCACGGCCGCGTAGGGCCGTGGTTCGTTGTTAAGGAAGCGGTAGACGATGACGAAATCTCTATTAGTCGCGCGCGAAAGGGGCGCGACGGCCGCTCGCGGGAGGAGCCGGAGGTGAAGATGGCGGCGGAAGAGGAGGAAAAGTACCGCATCCTGCTCATCGAGGACGACCCGGCCATCTCCAACGTCGTGGAACTCAACCTGAGGCTGGACAACTACGAGGTCTTTCTCGCCTCCGATGGGGAGGAAGGACTGAAGATGGTCGATGAGACCGACCCCGACCTCATCATCCTGGACGTCATGATGCCCAAGATAGACGGATGGCAGGTGCTCATGAAGCTCAAGTCGGAGGACAGGACCAGGGACATCCCGGTGATCATGCTCACCGCCATCGACGACGAGCAGTCCAAGGTCATCGGGCTGCGGGGAGGCGCCGACGACTACGTGCCCAAGCCCTTCAGCCCCCTTGAGCTGGCCGCCAGAGTCAAGGTCATCCTGGACCGCGTGGGCAGGGCCCGCCGCGCCCCGTCACAGGGGAGCAGGGAGGCGCCGCGGCTGGACCAGATACCCGTGCAGAAGGGCGACGTGTGCTGGTTCACTACATGGTGAACACTCCATCCCTATCCTTGCTCTCCTCCATCCACGCCTTCAGGAACTCCATGGGGGTGAGATAACCCAGGCTCTGGTGTGGTCTCACGTAATTGTACACGTAATTCCATCTGCAAAGGATCTCGTTGAGC
>JACIXC010000014.1 GCA_014360655.1 Actinomycetota bacterium
TGGATGAGGCACCCCGGGAAGGCCTTCCTCATCCAGCCCTCCGAGCGCAGGCGAGCCTTCCTCCTTTTGGCCGCCCGGCTCTTCTTTCTGGAGACCCTCTTATCGTAGAGGCCCTTCCTTTTGAGGACCCTTCCCACGCTGGAGGAAGAAAGGCGGATGCCGTAGTCCCTCTTGAGGATCACCGCTATCTTGTGCTTGGACCAGGCGGGGTGCTCTCTCCTTAAGTCGCAGATGAGCTGGATCGTCTGCCAGGGGATCTCCGAGACCCTTTTCCTTTTCGGGGTGCGGGGGAGGTCCTCCAGTCCCCTGAGCCCCCGTTTCAGGTACCTCTTCAGCCACTTGTAGAAGGTGGTGGGGGAGATGGCGAAGTGGCGGCAGGTCATCCTGGCATTTCCGCAGCTGCGAAAGTGCTCTATCCAGCGCAGCCTCCTTCTGGCCTCCCTGGAGAGGACCTCGCCCATCATTCTCTCCAACTCCCATTGATGGGGAAGCCTGGTGTGGTAGATACTAGTAGTGGTTCCAACTGAACCCTTCATTTGGACACCTCCTTGCTCTGCTTCGTTTATCACAAAGCAAGTATAGGGGGTGTCCACCATGTTTCTGAACCTGGGCAGAATCACCATCTCCCCAGCTCGAATGCCAGCTTCACCGTTTCCCCTCGACCTCGTCGGGGTTTATCGCTTCCCCGACTGACCCGGGCATCGGAGAGGACAGGTTGAAGATTTTGAACAACATTTTGAACATTTGAGAGATAACCCCTTTCTCCATCCGGGTTTAGCTTGTCTTGCCAGGATGGCGGGTGGACACCCCCAACCTTTTCCGATCCGGAAAGCCCCTCCCGGAACGATACGGCACCGAACTGCGCCCCAAGGCCCGCGCCGCGGGCTTCTTCCCGCCCCTGCCGGCATAACGGGATGGAGGAGGGGTTTCCCTCGCGTGTGGATCTCGGACGTCCCAGTGCCATCCCCGACCGCGTTCAGGCGTTTCCCCTCCTGTCGCCGGGACCGTGGGGACCCACATGAGAGCCGGCCCCTTCCCCGCGCGAGGCGGCCCGTTCCGCCCCGCCGCCGGGAGGGGGGCGCCGGGTGTAGAATGGAGACAGGCCTGGGTGTTTTCGCCGAGGCCTTGCAGTCATTTCCATAAAATGGAATATGAGGCGCACAAGGCAACGGATACGGTGAGGAAGGAAACGCATGATGGGTGACATGGCCGGGTCGCCGGCGCCCGAGGGGGAGCCCGAAGCCCTGCGGCGCATCGTGGAGCGCCTGGTGGCCGTCCTGGAGGAACGGCTGCCGGGATGGCGCGACATCCGCGGACGCCTGGTGATAGGCGCAGGTGAGGAAGTGCATCCCTTCCTGGCCGCCGTCGTCTTCGAGGCCTGCAGCGGGCCCCTCCTGGTGGTAGTGCCAGGCAGGGAAGCCGCCGCGGAGATGGAAGACCTGCTGGCACAGCTGCTCGGAGGGGAGGCGGTGAGGCCCTTCCCATTCCGCGAGCTGGTCATAGCGGGGGAGAGGGGCGAGGACGCGGAGGCGGTATCGCTGCGCTCGCGCGCCCTCGCCGCCCTGTGCGGCGGGAAGCACGTGGCGGTGGTGTGCGAAGCGGAGGCCCTGGGCCGGCCCTTCCCGATCGGCCGGGAGGCCCTGGAGCCCCTGCGCATCCGGGTGGGCATGGAGGTGGAGAGAGACGAGGTCCTCCTGCGCCTGGCGGACATGGGATACCAGCGGGAATACCTGGTGGAAGGGGCAGGCCAGTTCGCCGTGCGCGGGGCCATCCTTGATGTGTACGACCCGGCGCTTCCCCTGCCGGTGAGGGCGGAGTTCTTCGGGGACCGCGTGGAGAGGGTGCGATACTTCAACCCCGTCGACCAGCGTTCCGGCGAGGCGCTGGAGGAGGCGGCGGTATACCCCGTGCGTTCCCCGCACACGGAGGAGTGTTCGCTGCTCGCTTTGCCGGGGGAAGGGGGAGCCGTCGTCTTCTCCCAGCCGCTGCTCATAAGGGAGAGGTTGCGCTCGCAGGGCGCGGGGGAGCTCATCCTCCATGAATGCGTCGGGGAAAAGGGGTCACGGGATACGGAAGAACGCGACTTCCGGAAAGGGGAGGGTGCCTTCCCCCGCCTCGTGGAGCTGGACCCCGTGGCCGGTGCGGCGCACGCCTTCCTGCCGGTGACGGGGGTGGCGCAGTACCGGGGCCGCATGGACGCGCTCGCCTCCGACCTGCGCGAACTGCTCGCGCAGGGCTGGGAGGCGTGGATGTTCCTGGAGACGGAGGGCCGCCGCGCCAGGATAAGGGAGTTCCTGGAAGAGGAGGGGATACCAGTCTCCTCCGCGCGTGCGGCCGGGCGCGGGAGACTGGCCCTTTCACGCGACAGGTGCGGCAGGGGGTTCCGCCTTCCCGGAGCGAGGCTCATCGTCATCGGCGAGCGTGACGTCTTCGGGGGGCCGCGTGCACGCCCCGCGATGCGGGTGCCGCCTTCGGGGCGGCCGGTGGAGGGCTGGTGGGACCTGGAGGAAGGCGATTACGTGGTCCACGTCAACCACGGCATCGCGGTTTACGGGGGCCTGGTGGAGAGGGAGGTCGAGGGGTCGGTGAGGGAATACCTCCTCCTGCGCTACGCGGGAGGCGACTCGCTATACGTGCCCAGCGACCGCATAGACCTCGTGCACCGCTACGTCGGCGCCGAGAAGCCCACCGTGCACCGCCTTTCCGGCCGCCACTGGCAGCGCGTGAAGCGCCGCGCGCGCGCCGCGGCTCGCGAGATGGCGGTGGACCTCCTGCGCCTCTACGCGGAGCGCATGGCCCGCCCCGGGCACGCCTTCTCGCCCGACGATCCCTGGCAGAGGGAGCTGGAGGAATCCTTCCCCTTCGTGGAGACGCCGGACCAGGCGAAGGCGGTGCGGGAGGTGAAGGAGGACATGGAGAGGCCCGTTCCCATGGACCGCCTGGTCTACGGGGACGTCGGCTACGGCAAGACCGAGGTGGCGGTGCGCGCGGCCTTCAAGGCGGTGATGGACGGCAGGCAGGTGGCGGTGCTGGTCCCCACCACCGTCCTGGCCCAGCAGCACCACCGCACCTTCAGCGAGCGCTTCTCCCCCTTCCCGGTGCGCGTGGAGGTCCTCTCGCGTTTCCGCAGCCCGCGGGAGCAGAGGGAATTGCTGGAAAAGATAGCCTCGGGCGAGGTGGACGTGGTCATCGGCACCCACCGCCTCCTGCAGGAAGACGTGCACATGGCGAACCTCGGCCTGGTCATCGTGGACGAGGAGCACCGCTTCGGGGTGGCACAGAAGGAGAGGCTGAAGGCGCTGCGGCGGAGCGTGGACGTGCTCACCCTCACCGCCACCCCCATACCGCGCACCCTGCAGATGTCCCTCTCCGGCCTGCGGGACATGAGCGTCATCGACACCCCCATCGAGGACCGCCAGGCGGTCATCACCTCCGTGGGCCCCTACGACGAACGCCTGGTGCGGGAGGCCATACGCAACGAACTGTCCCGCGAGGGCCAGGTCTTCTACGTGCATAACCGCGTACAGACCATAGAACGCGCGGCCAGGCACGTGCGCGAGCTGGTCCCGGAGGCGCGCGTCCTGGTGGGCCACGGCCAGATGAGGGAGGAAAGGCTGCAGCGGGTGATGGAGGACTTCATCTCCCACCGCGCCGACGTCCTGGTGTGCACCACCATCGTGGAATCGGGCCTGGACATCCCCAACGCCAACACCCTCATCGTGGACGGGGCGGAGAACCTCGGCCTCGCGCAGCTCTACCACCTGCGCGGCAGGATAGGGAGGAGCGACCGCCAGGCCTACGCGTATTTCCTCTTCCGCCCCGGTGGGCGCATGACGGAGGGGGCGGCGCAGCGCCTCAAGGTGGTGCGCGACTTCTCGGAGCTGGGGGCCGGCTTGCGGGTGGCCATGAAGGACCTGGAGATACGCGGCGCGGGAAACCTGCTGGGCCCGGAGCAGCACGGACACGTGGAGGCGGTGGGCTTCGAGCTCTACTGCCGCATGCTGGCGGAAGCGGTGGAGGAGCTGCGGGGAAGAAGGCGGCCCCGCGCTTCGCAGGTGACCATCGACCTTCCCCTGCGGGCTTTCGTGCCCGAGGAGTACGTCGCGCGCTCCTCCCGCCGCGTGGAGATATACAGGCGCCTGGCGGAGGCGCGGGAGGAGGCGGAGATCTCCTCGCTGTACGAGGAGGTGAGGGACCGTTACGGGCCTCCGCCGCCGGAGTCGGACACCCTCTTCGCGGTGGCGCGCCTGCGACTCGCCTGCATGGCGGCGGGGGTGAGGGAAGTGGGCCGCGAGGGGGACATGGTGGTGCTGCGGCTGGGCGCGGGCGGGGCACGCAGGGTGGAGGAGCTGCTGGCGGGCATGGAGAGGGCCGCGTCCCCGTGGTCTCTCCACGTCCACAGGCGCGGCGTCCAGGAACTGGTGCTCCGTTGCGAGGAGGCCGGCTGGAAGGAGATGGGAATACACCACGTCGAGAGCCTGGCCAGGACGCTCATCGCGGCCGCGGCGGGAGAAGCGCCCGTGGGGGATGTGTAGGGGATTGACCGCGCGGGAGGGCGGGAAGTCCCCGCGGGGCGCCGCGCGCGGTCCTCATTCCGGCAGGCCGTAGCGGCAGATATCGGGCCTGCGCGAAAAATCCCAGAAAACCACGAAGTTACCGACCACCGTCTTGCGAAACCCGATCTCCTCGGCCGCCAGGCCCTGCTCCATCAGCTCTATGGAGCGGAACCTGTAATCCTCGAAGACCACCGCTATCCTTTCCGACCCGTCTACCCTCTCCGTGTACGGGGGGTAGCGGTCCATCTTGACCGGCCCCGCCGCCGGGGAGGCGCAGACCTTCTCTGCGCTCTCGAAGGCGGCCTTGTAGGCGGTCCAGTAACCGGTGTAGAAGTTCTCGAGGCCGTTTTCCTCCAGGAAGTCGATGAGCTCCCGCGAGGACCTGCGGTTGTAGGCGAAACAGGTGTCGCACTTCGCCAGGTCGGCCATGCCCGTCCCGTACAGCGCCGCGAGGCCCGCGAAGAGCAGCAGCACGCAGGCGGTGGCGAGCCTGCGCGCCCCCGCCCCCCCGAACCTCTCGCCGCATGCGTCCGCCATGCGGAAGAGGAAATAGCCGAGGCCGAGGTAGAGGGGCACGTAAAGGGCGATGAGCTGGCGCGGGTATTCCGGGTTTATCACGACGTACGAGGAGAGCGAGTAGAACGCCAGTCCCAGCACGATGAAGGCGAGGCACAGGAAAGCCCCGTCCATCTCCGCCGCGGTGCCGGGATCCGCGGGATGCCCCGCACTCTTCCCGAAGAGCCTGAACAGGCGCACGAGAAGGTACGGCAGCGAGCAGCAGACGAGGAGAAAGAGCGGGACGGCCAGCCAGGCCGGCGCCAGGAGCCTGGTGTCGCACGAGCTCCTCATGCCCAGCACCAGGGGGAACGAGGTCATGGCCACCGTTTTCAGGTTCGTCTTTAACTGCCAGATGTTTAGGGGAGTGGTGCGGGCCCGCAGGTCGGTCAGTGTCGCCAGGGGATGGACGAGGTTGTACAGGACGAGGGGAGCACATCCCACGAGCGCTCCGGCGAGCAGCGGCACCAGGGGACGGCGGCCGTGCCTGACCACCGCGAACAGCAGGATGGCCGCGATGGTGGGGATGTTGAGGGGCTGCACGTAGAACATGAGGCCGCACAGCGCCCCCACCAGGAACCAGGGCAGGAAGGGCCGCCTTTCCATGTAGCCCCGGTCACCCGTCTTCAGGAGCAGGAGCAGGGTGAGCGCGGTCAGGAAGAGCGACCAGGAAAAACCTCCCAGTTGCTGCGTGGAGATCACCACCAGGTTGGCCGGTGCGACGGAGAGGAAGAACGCCGCCGCCAGGCCGGTGCGGTAGTCGTGGAAGGTTCGGCCCACGAGGTAGGCGAGGGGTATGGCAAGGAGCAGGGGAAGCATCGCGGACAGCTTCAAGGCGAAGCTCACCGGGCCGAGGAAGAAGAAGAGCAGGGCCGACACGTAAGCGTCGATGGCGCTGTTGTACGCGGAACCGTAAAAGAGGATGGGCCTGGAGCCCTCGTACAGGATGTGCCGCGCCATGAGGCCGATGGTGGCTTCGTCGGAATCCACGTAGCGCTGGACGGTGAAGAAGCAGCAGACCCGCAGGGCGAAGGCCAGCGCCACCAGGGCGAGAAGGAGCACGAATATGGTGAAATGCGCCCGGCGCCCCCGACGCCGGGCCGCGCGGAACATGAGAAGGAGCGTGCAGAGAAGGGCAAATGCGGCGACGAGGGCGGCATAGAGGGTTTTCGGTAGGTCGTCCCCGGGGAAGGCGGAGAAGGAGACGGGGAGCAGGAGCAACAGCACCAGGGAAGCGAGAGCCCTCTCGCGGAAGGAGTCCCGGAAGGACATGGCGCAGACGCGGGCCGCGATCCAGGAGAAGGCGGCGATAAAAAGAAGGCCCAGGAGCCCCGCGAAAAGGAGGTAGAGGAGGTGGTAATGCGACAGGCGTTGCAGGTTCTCCGAGAGATATCCCTGGCCGGCGCGCAGGTTGTAGAGGAACTGCCCGCAGGAGACGGAGGCGAGCAGGGCGAGCGATATCCAGATCCTGACGGGTGCCAGCTTTCCGGCCACCCGCCTGAAAGGTCCTGCGAGGTCCCTGGCAACCATGAGTACTACACCCCGATCCCACTCCGAGCCGCTTCCCCCCTGACCGTGACGCGACCCTACGTCGCCGACACGCAGGAACGGAGAAACATCGGCCGCGTATACCCTGCCACCCGGCGTTCCTGGAAGCGGTCCGCGGGACGCTGCCCGCCGGCTCCTCGCTTAATGATATGGGCAAACCATTTTCGCGTAAAGGAAAAGGCCCGGTCCGCCGCGAGGCGGACAGACCATGCCTATCCCCGCGATCCCGGGTCCACGTGTCCAGGAACTCCGTGATGCCGTGTCCCGTTCACCGCATGGTGAACGCATCGACCCGGGGGCGCATCCCGGAGAGGGCCGACTTCTCCAGGTCGTATCCCGGTTCACCGTGTGGTGAACGCAGCGACACTGCCCCCGCGCTTCGGGGGTGCGCGTGCGAGGACCCCGCGGGAACCCGGGTCGGACGCGGCACGAGTTCGCGGCCCGGGTACGGGCCGTTCGTCCGGATGGCGGCGGCGAGGGGGCGCCGCCGGGAAAACCGCGCGGGCACTGTGCTGGTTCACTACATAGTGAACCAGCACAGGGGCTTCATCTTCGCACCGTGGTCGCGCATACTGGTGCCGTAGGTCGTAGGCACGGGTGGGAGAGGGAGGCGGCGCGTCCCCTGCGGAAAACCTTGCAGGAAACACCCGCGGAAGGGGAGAAATGGAACAGGGCCGCAGGATGCGGGGCGTAAGGCGGTCCCCGGGAAAGAGGAGGAATGAAAGGCAGCGGAAAGGTAAGGGAGGAGAAGGCGGGCAGGCCGGTGGTGCATGTCCTGGGCCTGGGGCCGGGACCTGCCGGCCTACTCACTATGCAGGCCATGGAGCTCATGCTCGCCGCGGACGAGGTGCTGGTGCGCACCTCCCGCCATCCCTGCCTGGAGGAGCTGGCCTCACGCGGCGTGCGCCTGCGTTCCCTGGACCACTGTTACGAGGAGGCGGTGGACATGGAGGACGCGTACCGGCGCATGGCGCACGAGGTCCTGCGGGCGGCGAGGGAGAAGGGGGCCGCCTGCTATGCCGTCCCCGGCCATCCGCTGGCGGCGGAGAGGTCGGTGCAGCTCCTCCTGGCCGGGGAGGCGGAGGTACGCCTGTACGCGGCGGTGAGCTTCCTGGACGCCGTGCTCATCCCCCTGCGGCGGGAGCTCCTCGAGGGGGTGCTGCTCCTGGACGGGGAACGCCTGGCGGCGGGTGAATACGGCGAGCTCGACCCGCGCCTTGGGGTGGTGGTCGCCCAGGTGGACTCCCGCCTCAAGGCCTCCGACGTGAAGCTCGCCCTGCTGGAGACCTATCCCCCGGAGCACGGGATAGCGGTGGTGGCGGCTGCGGGCACGGAGGATGAGAGGGTGGAGACGATCCCCCTGGAGGGACTGGACCGCGGCGAACGTTTCGACCACCTGACCAGCCTCTACGTGCCCCCGCTTCCGGAGGCGGAGATACGCGATTTCCGCCGCCTGCTGGAGGTGGTGGCCCGTTTGCGCGGGCCCGGGGGTTGCCCCTGGGACCGCAGGCAGACCCACGAGACGTTGGCGCGGCACATGGTGGAGGAGGCCCACGAGGCCGTTGACGCCATCCGGAGGGGCGACCGGGAGCACCTCTGCGAGGAGCTGGGGGACCTCCTGCTGCAGGTGGCCCTGCACGCCCAACTGGGGCGGGAGGAGGGGACCTTCGACATGCGCGACGTGTTGCGCTTCATCATCGACAAGCTGGTGCGCCGCCACCCGCATGTCTTCGGGGAGGCGGACCTGCGCACGCCCGAGGAGGTGGTGGCGCGCTGGGAACAGATAAAGGCCGAGGAGAGGGAGGGCGTGGCGGAGGAAGGAGACACGGCGTCGCTGCTGGACGGGGTGTCGGAGGGACTTCCCGCCCTGGTCCACGCCTTCAAGCTGCAGTCGCGCGCGGCGCGCGTGGGGTTCGACTGGGAGGCGGGTAGCGACGTGCTGCCGAAGCTGGGGGAGGAGTTGCGGGAGCTGGAGGAGGCGCTGCGGGGCGGCGAGGGCGACCTGGAGGGAGAGCTGGGGGACATGCTCTTCACGCTGGTGAACGTGTGCCGGCATTACCGCGTGGACCCGGAGATCGCGTTGCGGCGCGCCTCGCGCAAGTTCGCCTCCCGTTTCCAGGAAATGGAGAGACGCTGCAGGGAGGAAGGACGGGACATGTCCGGCATGACCCTGGAGGAACTGGACCGCCTCTGGGAAGAGTCAAAAGGGAGGGGCGAGGCCTAGGGGGCGGCCAGGGCGCGGGGGCGCATGCCGTCCGGGCCAGGGAAGGGCCGGCGAGGCGGCCTGAAGGGGGAAGAAGGAGGAAAGAGTAAGGAGGCGAAGGAAACAAGCGTAAAGCCGGCACCGTGCGTCGGCTCCGTCCGGGCCCACTCGCGGTGAGGCGCAGCCGTTGCGGACCGGATCCCGGGATCAGCAGCGAGATATCATGGGGGCGTGAATATGACGAGAACGTGCGGCCGGGAGGGGGAGGGAAGCGGGGGAGGCGCGTTTCCGACGGGGAGAGCAAGGGCGGAGCAGGGGGAGTGGGTAGCGTGGCGCGAACGGCTGGGGGAGAGCGGAAGGACGGCGTGAAGGGAAGGAAGAAGAGGCCCGGGATGAGGTCAGTTACCTTGGGAAGCAAGAAGGTGGCGACGGAAAACAGCGGAGGTCTTCCGAACGGCGGCAAGCGCGCCGGCGTCCTCTGCGTCACGGTAGTGGTGGCGTTCTCCCTGGCTGCCGCGCTCGCCTTGCCGCTGGGGCCGGGCAAGGCGCTGGCCCTGCGGCAGAGCTACGTTTTCGACGGTTCCGGCTGGGGGCACGGTGTGGGCATGTGCCAGTACGGCGCGCGCGGTATGGCGGCGGCGGGCCGCGATTACCGGTCCATCCTTACCTATTATTACCGGGGGACGCAGGTGAGCGCCTGGTCCTGTCCGGCCACCATACGGGTAGGCCTGCTGGAAGGGATGTCCTCGCTGCAGTTGGCGGCGGAGAGCGGGTCCTTCGCGCTCTATACCCCGGACGGAGATATACCCGGCGGCGTCCTCTACCCCGGCGGCACCTGGACCGTCAGGCCCAGCTCCGCCGGAGGCTTCTGGATCTACAGGCCCGACGGGTCGCTGCTCAACGGCGCGTCCTACGGCAGCACTGCGAAACCCCTCTACGTGCGCGGTTCCGCGGAGGGAGACGTGCTCCGCCTCCCCCAGAACGGGAACCGCGGCGTCCGCCGCCTCACGCGGGGGACGCCCCTGGAGCTCAACGTTTACGGTTCCCCCCTGGTGCTGCGGGCCATACTGGTGAGTGGGTTCGAGGCGTACCTCTGGGGGCTTGACGAGGTGCCGGGAAGCTGGCCGCAGGAGGCGGTGAAGGCGCAGGCGGTGGCGGCCCGTTCCTATGCCGTGCGCGCCATGGGGAAGCACGCCTCCTCCAATTACGACATATGTGACGAGGTGCACTGCCAGTATTACCGCGGTTACGACAAGGAGAAGGATTCCGGCTGGTTGCAGGCGGTGAACGCCACCGCGGGCCAGGTCCTCACCTACGGGGGCCAGGTCGCCCAGTGCTTCTACTCCTCCTCCTGCGGCGGGCACACGGACAATAACGAGGACGTTTGGGGGGGCACGCCCGTGCCCTACCTGCGCGGGGTCCCCGACCCTTACTGCATGGATTCCGCCAATCCCCACGCCCACTGGACTGTGACCATGTCGCGGGAGGACATCGAGTCCCGCCTGAATGCCAACCCCGGTACCCACATAGGCACTCTTTACTCCATCGACCTCTCCGACCGCACGCCCAGCGGCAGGGTGAGACGGGCCGCCTTCAACGGCAGCGCGGGCCGGGTGACGGTCAGCGGCGAGCAGCTCCGCGGCCTGCTGGGCCTGCGCAGCGCCATGGTCACCCTGCGCTCGGAGAACTTCGACGAGTACATCGTCCTGGCCAACCCGGGTGCGGAGGCCACCAGCGCCGTGGTGAGGATGGTGAGCGGCCGGGGGTACGCGAGCGAGGTCTCCGTGGACATGCCCCCCCTCACCCGCAGGACGGTGCACGTCAACGATTTCCTGGGTGGAGAGGAGGTCTCGGTGCGGGTGCAGGCAGGTCGCCCGATAGTGGCCGAGAGGGCCATGTATTTCAACTACCGTGGAGATTTCGACGGCGGTTCCTGCAGCCCGGGCGTGTCCGCTCTTTCCGGTGACTGGTACCTGGCGGAGGGGTACACCGCCCAGTCCTTCGACACCTGGATCGTCCTTTACAATCCCGATACGCAGGGAGCCACGGCCTACGTGGACCTGCTGCGCCGGGACGGCTACAACCGGACCGTGCAACTGGCGCTGCCTCCCTCGGCGCGGCTGAGCCTGGGGGTGGATGCCCTGCCGGATTTTTCCTCCTGCGAGTTTTCCGCGCGCGTCAGGTGCGACCGCCCCATCGCCGTGGAGAGGGCCATGTACTTCGACACCGCGGGGCGCAGGGGAGGGCACACCGCGGAAGGCGCCGCCGTACTTTCCAATAACTGGTATTTCGCCGAGGGTTACACCGGGGAGAGCTTCGACACCTGGATCACGGTGGGCAACCCCGATGCGCGGGCCGCGAACGTGGAGTTCCGCCTCTGCCGCCCGGGCGGGAGGGAGAACAGGACGGTGCGGGCGACGGTGGCGCCGCGTTCGCGCTACACCCTGCACGTGGACGCCCACCTGCCGGCATCGGAGGTGGCCGTTTTCGTGGGCAGCGACGTGCCGGTGGTGGCGGAGCGCTCCGTGTACTTCGATTACCGGGGCAAGGCGGGAGGGAGCTGCGCCATGGGCTCCCCCGCCGCGGCCTCCCGCTGGTACCTGGCGGAGGGCTACACGGGCGGCGATTTCGACGAGTACGTGGTGGTGGGCAACCCGGGCGCGGAGACGGCGACGGTGAAGATATCGCTCCTCACGCCGGCGGGGCTGCAGGGCGTGATATTCCAGGATATACCACCCGGGGCGCGCTACACCCTTCTGGTGGACGCCGTCCTTCCCACGCACGACGTCTCGGCGGTGGTGGAGGAGACGGGGGGCAGGGGCGTGGTGGCGGAGCGCGCCATGTATTTCAACTACTACGGGCGCAGGGGAGGGCACGCGTCGCAGGGGATAACGCAACCCTCCGCCATCTGGTATTTCGCCGAGGGCTACACGGGCTCATAAGCCCGGGCGTCCCCGTGTTCCGGGAGTCGGACGCGGAAGGCCACGTCGCCGGGCGGCAAGCGGAGGAAGTGGATGCGGGAAGGTAAGGAACATGCCGTCGCGAAGGGCGGCCTTCACGTCGTCCTCGAGGACGTCGCCGTCGCGCCGGGCGGGCGCCTGAGCGTGCGCGGCTGGGCCTGGCACGAGAGCGGTAGGATCCTGGGTTGCGCGCTCGCGCGCAGCGACGGGGATACCGCCTCGTATCCCGCCCTCTTCGGCCTGGAAAGGGTCCACGTCCACGACCGTTCGGGCGCGGTGCGCTTCCTGAAGAGCAGCTTTTACGCATGCGGGGAGATGGGCGCCGCGGATACCGCGTACTCCCTCGAGTTCTCCCTCGAGGACGGCTCCCGCGTCTCGCTTCCCGTGGAGGCGCCTCTCCCGGCAGGGAAGGGCTTCCTGCGGAGGGCTCTCCGCCCGCTGCGCCTGCTGAGGCTCAACCCGCTGAAGAAGGCGGCCGTCTACCTGCTGCGCCGCGACCCGCGCTCCCTCCTGCGTTACGTGAGGCTCTCGCGCGAGTCCATGCGCCTCGCGGGACGAGCGGAGCTGCTCTACCTCGCGGAAGCCGCCGCCCTCTTCCACGCCGCGGAGCCCAAGTTCCCGCCCCTCGCGGAGAGGATCGACATCGTCATCCCCGTGTACAACAACCTGGAGGACGCCAGGGCGCTCATCGATTCCATCCGGAGGAACACCGATTCCCCCTACCGCCTCATCCTCGTGGACGACTGCAGCAGCGAGGCCGGGGTATGGGAATACCTGGAAGGAGTGGCGGCGGACACGCCGGGCACCGTGCTCCTGCGCAATGAACGGAACCGGGGCTTCGTGCACTCCGTGAACCGCGCCGCGCGCGAGGTGGAGAACCATTTCGTCATCATGAACTCCGACGTGGAGGTGCCGCCCCACTGGCTGCAGCGCCTCATGGCCCCCATCCTTGAGGACGGCGGCGTGGCCAGCACCACCCCCTTCACCAACGCCGGCACCATCTGCAGCTTCCCCATCATCAACGAGGACAACCGCCCCTTCGCCGGCCTGGCCGTGGAGGAAGTGGACCGCTGTTTCCGCCTGGCGAAGGCCGACCGCCTGGTGGACCTGCCGAGCGGCGTGGGCTTCTGCATGGGGGTGAACCTGGCCGCCTGGAAGGAGCTGGGGGGTTTCGACGAGGAGACCTTCAGCCCCGGGTACGGGGAGGAGAACGACTGGTGCCTGCGGGCGTACGGGCGCGGTTACCGCAACGTGGCCGTGCCCAACCTCTTCGTCTACCACAAGCACGGCGGCACCTTCGCGCCGCGGAGCAGGAACGCGCTGCTGGAGCGGCACGTGGCGGAGGTGTTCCGCAGGTATCCCCATTACAACGTGATGCTGGACATCTTCGCCAAGGCGGATCCCCTGCGCCCCTACCGCGAGTTCCTGGTCGCCCTGCTCTCGTGCAAGCACGGGGAGGGGGGAGCGGCCCTCATCGTGGACCACCGCCTGGGCGGCGGGGCCCGGCATTACCGCGACCGCCTGGTGGAGGAGCGCCTGCGCGCGGCGCAGCCGGTGCTCGTCCTCACCTACGACCGGGGGTGGGGACTCTACCGCCTGGAATGCCTTTTCGGGGAATACCGCGCCTCCTTCTGCCTGCGGGATCTCCCGGAGCTGCAGGCGCTGTTAGGCCGGGTGGGGCTCGCGGAGGTCTTCTACAATGACATGGTCTCCTTCCCGGCCCCCCTGGAAACGGTGCGTTTCCTGGCGGAGGTCGCGGAGGGGACGGGGGCGGAGTTGACCGTGGCCCTGCACGATTATCTCCCCGTGTGCCCCAGCTTCAACCTAATAGGCGCCGACGGCGCGCACTGCGGCAGGCCGGACGTTGAGACCTGCCGTCGCTGCCTGCCGCGCAACGATTACGCGGCGTACGTGCGATACGACGTGGAGGACTGGCGCGGGGCCTGGGGCGCGTTGCTGGAAAAGGCCGGGGAGGTGCGCTGCTTTTCCCGCAGCAGCCTGGAGATCCTGGAGCATTTCTACCCCCGGGTCTCCGGGAAGGCGAGGCTGCAGCCCCACGAGCTGGGCGAGGTGCGCTTGAGGAAGCCGCGGCTGCGCTACGAGGGGCCCCTCGCGGTGGGGGCGGTGGGGCGCCTGAGCTACGCCAAGGGCAGCCGCCTGGTGGTGGAGATGGCCGTGCTCATGCGGGAGAGGATGCCCGGGGCGAGGGTGGTGGTCATCGGCGAGCTGGACGACAGGCCGCCCCTGGAGAACCTGGAGGTCACCGGCTTCTACCGCCGCGAGGAGCTCCCCGAACTCCTGGAAGCGCACGGGGTCAACGTGTGCATGCTCCCCTCCATCTGGCCGGAGACCTTCTCCTTCGTGGCGGAGGAGCTCATGTCCATGCGGGTGCCCCTGTGCTGCTTCGACCTGGGGGCGCCGGCGGAACGGGTGAGGGAATACGGGCTGGGCCGTGTTATCCGGGAGGCGAACGCGGAGGCCGCCCTGGACGCCGCAGCGGCATTGCTGCGGGATATGCGGGAACGGCCGCGCCGGGAGGCCGCGGCGCGGGAAGGTTGAGGCAGGCGGGAGGCGGTCATGGACGGCAAGGGGGAAAGGGAGGAAAAGGGCGCGGGTGCCGGCGCCGGGGAGTTCTGGGACGGGGCGGACCTGGACCTGGTGAGGCGGGTCAGCTGGTTGAGCACCCCCTATTTCACGCGGCACGCCGTAAGGAAATTCCTGGGAGATGATGCGCGGGGCGAGCTCGTGCCCTCCCTGCACCTCATGCTTAAGGAGAGCATAGGGGAGGAAAGGTCGGGGAAGCCGCTGCGGGGGCTGGCCCTGGCCTGCGGCGACATGTGCGGCGAGAGGGAGCTCTTCTCTCCCGGCGTGCTGACCTTCGGCACCGTGGAGGGCGTCGACCTCTCCGAGGAGCAGTTGCGCAGGGCCAGGGAGAACTGCGAGGGATGGGGCTTCGAGTTCGTCCCCATCAGGGGTGACCTCAACACCATGCGGCTGCGCGAGGAGCGCTACGACCTCGTCGTCGCCAATCACGCGGTGCATCACATCGCGGAGCTGGAGCACCTCTTTTCCCAGGTGAACCGCGCCCTTAGGCCGGGCGGTTACTTCTTCTGCAACGAGTACGTGGGCCCCGAGAGGCTGCAGGTGCCGCTGCGCAACCGCCTGTGGGCCTCGCTGCTCGTCAACATCCTGGTGTGGCCGCCGTCGCGCAGGAGGACGCACGAGAACAAGAAAAAGTTGTGGATCAGGAACATCGACCCCGCCACCCTGGACCCCTCGGAAGCCGTGCGTTCGAGCGAGATACTGGAAGCCTCCCGCAGGCACCTGCGCATCGAGAAGATCTACCTGTACGGGGGCCTCGACTACCCGGCTTTCGAGGGCCTGGGCCTGCATTTCGAGGAATGCGCGGAGGACGAAAGGCTCATGAAGAAGTTCATAGCCCTCGAGGAGCTGCTGACGCGGGCGCGCCTCGTCAAACCCCTGTTCTGCTACCTCCTCGCCGGGAAGACGAGCTGAGGGGCAGGCGGCTTTTTCGCCCTCCCCGCTCTGCGCATACGGCCGGAACGTCAGTTGGCCTGCGACGGTGACGCGGTACGCCGTTCCGCCCTTATCCAGATATCGATGCCATCTATCTTCACGAAAGGAGCGTAGTTATCCTCGATGTACTCGTATACCCTGGGCATGCGCTCCGCGTTGGGTATTCCGTCGAGGTCACAGAAGGGAGAGTTTTCGCTGTTCATTATCAAAAGCTTCACGTTCTTTCCCTCCATGTCCCTTATCATCTCGTCCTGGGAACTCTCCAGCATGGAGTAGAAGGCGAAAGGGTGCCTGGTGGGGTTGGGCATGTCCATGAAATAGTACCAGAGGGGCTCGTTGGTCAAGGTCATGAAGCGCTCATGGGGCCCCAGATTGTTCTCGAGGAACGCGAGCGCGTTCGACCATCCCGTTGTCCGCTAGTATGCCTCGTCCGGGGTACCGAAAGGAAACGCCGCGGCCAGGGTGTCCCTTTCGGCTATCCTGTAGGTGCAATAGATGGAAGAAGCGCAAACAAGCAAGACAAGCAAGGGCGCCAGGAACCTCCGGGACCTGGCGTAGAGAGCGTCCCAGGAGGCGCATGCTTCCGGGATGTGCTTGAAAAGCAACAGGAAAAACAGCACGAAGGAAAGCAGGGAACTGTACCGGATGTGCGGCACGTCCGCGCGGCCCAGGGCGTTTCTGAAGCACAGTATCGCCAGCGACCAGAGGGCGAATTCCACGAGGTAACGCTCGAAGAACGCCCTCAACCCCGGCCCAGGTGCCTTCCCTGCTCCTGGAGCGATCGGAGGAACCTGTAGAGCAGCCAGAAGGTGTTGAAGGCGATCAGTATCACCAACAGGTACCCTTGGGGTTGCCTGATCGGGTAGACCAAGCCATCGGCGAGCTCCTTGTATTTGGGCACGAAAACTTACGTGAAATAAAGGAAGTCCCCGTAGCCCCAGCGCAGCAGGTACCCCAGGAAGAGGACCCCCGTGACGATACCCAGGGAGGAGGAGGCCACCGCCCCCCTCGCCAGCCCCGA
The DNA here is from genome assembly GCA_014360655.1 of Actinomycetota bacterium. Taxonomy (NCBI): domain Bacteria; kingdom Bacillati; phylum Actinomycetota; species Actinomycetota bacterium. Next base: position 16,381 of record JACIXC010000014.1, read on the forward strand.
TCTCCTCACGAAGAAAAGGTATACCGCGAGGGCGAGCAGCACGTAGGTTGCAAGCAGATACGTGCCCCTGTCGATCGAGTAGGCAAGGCTGGCGAAGGGTAGGAAAGACAACAGGAAACACAGCGCGCTCATCTTCCGCCTGCGCCGCCCGCCCACCTCCAGCCCCGCGTCGTCTTTCAGCAGTTCATGCAGGTAGGTGAGGAGGATGAGGAACAGTATTGGAATCATCTCCCGGTGCTCGGCGACGATAAAGTGGAGACCGTCGCCGAGCATGCCCATGAGCACGAAAAGGAGGAGCATGGTGGCGAACACGCGCAGGAGATCGCCTTTGAAAAGCCTGTATAACAGGAAGGCAAGTAAAAGGATCATCACCAGTTGGCTCATGGTCTGAAGGGCCTTCATGGAAGCGATGGACTTCCCGAACAGCTTGAAAGCCAGCACCGAGCGCAGGGGGTCCTGGTACAGGCCATGTGCGAACCAGAAATCCCTGTAAGGAACCTGCCCGTCCATGTACGAGATCGCCGGGCACAGCGTTTCCCCGTCGTGGAAAGAGTCGACCCAGGTACCGTAGTTGGATATTCCCAGCAGGTTGACGACCGTGAAGACCGCAAGCGCGAAAAGGAGGAAGCACCTCGCCTTCCTGCTCGCCGTGGGTCGCATTTCCGGTGAGGCCGTCGGCGTTTTTTCCGCATGAAACACGGGTCGCAACTTGAGCCTTTCGGCAAAGGCGTAAGCGATCACAAGCAAGAGGCAGGGAGCGAAAACGACGATCAGGAACCTGGCGATGTTGTTGTAAGGGCTGAAGCGCATCCTGGGGAGGAGACCGGTGATGCCGCCGGGATTCCTGAAAGGCAACCTGACCTTGTTCCAGCAAAAGCCGCTGACGGCGATGCCGATGCCGAAGAGCACGGCGAGAAAGACCGTGCGTGCCAGGCGACCCCTCCAACTCGCAGCAACCATGCAAGCACCTCGCGTTGCAGGCCGGGCTGGTCTTTGCGGCGAGCCGGAGGTTTCCAGCAAGAACGATCAGCCGACCATGCAAGCCCCTAGCGTCGCAGGCCAAGCTGGATACCTACCGGCGTTTTAACTGGATATTAATTTTCCCCGGGGCATGGGTCAAGAATTATGGGAAGGCCCTTTTCATGCCAACCCTTCGGGGCAAGAACGCGGGCGCACCCTCTCACCTTTGTGCGCGGTCCAGGTCCCGGACAGGAACGACCCGGCGCTGACCGCCGGACGGCAACGTGCCGATCCGTCCCGGGCCTGCACGATTGGTTCAAACACGGAAGGGGAAGGGATCGACATGCGGGCCTTGACCGGCGCGTACCCGTGGGCCAGCGTTCATGGCATGGACGGCGCCCTTTCAGGGCAGTGCGCGGGGCAGGCGGCCGCTCGGCTCGACCGGGGCTTCTCGCCGGGGACGGCGTGACCGTTGAAAGCGGGATAGCGGTCGCATAATATTGAGAAAGTCACGTCCGGGAAGGGGAGAAAGAGAGGAATGGCGCAGCGGATGGACGACGGTGTTGCGCATGGTCTTGGCGAAACCACGCTTGGGGAAAAGCGAAAGGCGCGCGGGATATCACTCCCTTTCCGGCCCCGGGGAAGAACGACGCGGGGCGCTTGCCTCCCCGGCCGCGGGAAGGAGTACGCGGCGGTGTTGGCCTTCTTCCTCCTCCTCGCGGTCTTCTTCACCTGGCCGCTCATCCTGCACGTGCACGAGGGCGTGGTAGGCAACCGCAACGATACGCTCCTCAACACCTGGATCGTGACCTGGGACGCCAAGACCGTATTCACCCGCCCCTGGGGTCTTTTCCAGGGCAACATAATCTACCCATCCCGCGACGTCCTCGCCTACTCGGAACACCTCTTCGCCCTGGGGGTGCTGGCGGCTCCCGTCTATCACGTGAGCGGTAACCCCGTACTGGCGTACAACTTCCTCCTCTTCCTGGCCATGGTGCTCTCCGGCTTCGGTTGCTACCTGCTGGTGAGGGAATGGAAGGGCAGCCGCGCCGGGGGCCTGATAGCCGGCGCCTACTTCTCCTTCGTCACCTACCGCATAACGAAGATGGGACACCTGCACGTCTATTTCTCGGCCTTCCTCCCCTTCATGCTCCTCTACGAGAACCGTTACCTGGAAAAAGGCGGCAGGAAGAACCTGCTGCTCTTCGGGCTCTTCCTGCTGGTGCAGTCGCTTTGCAGCTGGCATTACCTGGTGTTCTGCTTCTTCGCCGCCGGCCTCATGTGGGCCTGGAAGGCCCTTTTCGCCCGCCGCGGCGTGGAGTGGAGGAGGCTGGCATGGGCGGTCGCCGCCTTCGCGCTGGTGCTCGCCTGCGTGCTTCCCTTCGCCCTGCCGTACCTGCGGGCGCACGCGCGCCTGCCCGGTTTCGAGCGCAGCACCCGCGAGGCGGAGACCATGTATTCCCTCAACCTGGGGGATCTCCTGGTGGTCACCCACCACAGCGTGCTCTACGGCGGCGCGCCCGGCCCCCTGACCATCGCGGGAACGGAAAGGGTGTGCTTTCCGGGCCTGGCGGTGCCCCTGTTGGCCCTGGCGGCCCTCATCCTCCTTTTTCTGCGCAGGGAGAAGGGAGGGGAGAAGGAGGAGGGCAGTGGCGAACGCGCCTCCCGCAGGAAGGCTGCCATCTATTTCCTCGTCCTGGCGGCCGCCGCCTTCCTGGTGGCCATGGGACCGGAGGTCAGGGGAATCACCAATCCACTCTACCACCTCCTCTACAAGGTGGGGATAATGAGGTTCATCCGCGTGCCGGCGCGCTTCTATACGCTCGTCATACTGGGACTGGCCGTTCTCGCGGGTTTCGGCGCGGGGGAGATCTCCTCCCGCGTGGGCGCCTCCCGCGTGGTCGCCTCCAGCACTGCGGCGCGGCAGTCCGGCTCGCGGGCGGGAAAAGCGCTCTCCTTACTCGTTCTGGCCGTGGTCCTGGTCGATTTGGCCTCCACCAACCTCTACGTGTTCAGGGTCCCCGTCAAGGGAGAGGTGCCCGGGGTCTATTCCTGGCTCGGGGAGCAGGGAGAGGTGGCGGCCATCGAGCTTCCCACCTCCCCGCTGGGAGGCCTCAACCGTTACGACCGCGACAACGACCTGGCCTTCACGGACGTGGAGGAATACCACGACCGGGAGGCGCAGGCGATGTACTTCAGCACCCGTCACTGGAAGAAAATAGTAAACGGCTACAGCGGTTACTTCCCCTACTTCTACCGGCGCACCATGATCGAGATGCAGGGGTTCCCCTCCCGCCGCGGCGTGGAGCTGCTGCGCGGCCTGGGCGTGGACTTCGTCCTCTGGAACTGGGATTGGACACCGCCGGAGAAAAGGGAGGAATACGCGGCACGGCTGCGGGAACAGCCGGGGCTCACGGAGGTGAGGGATTTCGGGACGCATACCGTCTTCCGCGTGGAGCCCGGCCCGGCGGCTTCTTGGCAGGACCTGGAAATAGATGCCGTCTGCCCCGGGCAGGTGCGCGCCGGGGATGGCTTCAACCTGGGGATCCTGGCACGCAACCGCGCGGAAGCGCCCCTGGTGATGGCGGAGGAAGACCCCCAGGAAGCGGTGCTGACCTTCCGCGACGAGGGGGGAGGGGAGGCCCTGCGGGAGGAGGTGACCTACCGCGCTCCCTTCTTCCTGCAGGCCGGTGAGGCCGTGTGCCTCCCCGTTTACGTGAAAAAGGCCCCGCCCCCGGGTTCGTACCGCCTGGACCTCTCCCTGCGGGGGGGCGTGCTGGGCGCGAGGGAATATTCCTTTGACCTGGAGGTGGCGGAGATCCCGCAGTCCGTGGAGCCCTCGCGGCTCGAGGGGGAGCTCACCCTCGTGGGAGGGGAGGAGATGGTGCTTCCCTCCCCGGACGGCCTGCTCCCCCTGGATCTCGAGGCGGTCAACCTGGGGGACACCCTTTGGCGCGCCGCCTGGGAGACGAAGGAGGACGAGTTCCTGCACCCCGAGGGCCTGGTGCACATCGCCGTGCGCTGGGAGCAGGACGGGGAAAAGGTATGGGAGGAGCAACGCTGCACCCTTCCCTGCGACGTGTCGCCGGGACAGTCCGTGGCGGTGCCCACCCTGGTGAGGATTCCGGCGGCGCCGGGCGGTTACCGAGTCTTCATCGGCCTGACCTGCGAGGGTTTCGGCTGGTTCGGGGGAGTGCGGGAGCTGGAGTTGACGGTGAGGTGATCGCGCCGACCTGCCGCCTCCGGCAGTGGGCGCAGGCCCTTAGCGGCGGGCGAAGGTGGAGCGCTCATGTTACGGAGGGCTTGCCGGCGGTAGGCGGAGAGGAGCTGTCGGCGTGGGGAGCGTCCCGGTGATGCGCAGTACCGGTTTACGCGGCGTCCGGCGGCACGGTGAAAAACGTATTCCCGGGGGTGGAGAGGCACGGGGGGCGTGTAGAATAGGGGCATCGGGGCAGGGTGCATCGGGGCAGGGGCATGAGGGAATGTATCCTGAGGGGCGGGTGGGGCGTACGGCGTGATCGGAGAAAGGATCGAGGAACAGGAGCCGAAGCGATGTACGGGAACGGCAACGACCGTAGCGACCTGGACGTGTTCTTCGCCCCGCGCAGCGTGGCCGTGGTGGGCGCCACCGCCAACAAGGCCAAGGGCGGCTACAACATCCTGGCCAACATGCTGGAATCCTTCGCGGGCCCCGTTTACCCGGTGAACCCGGGGAGGGACGAGATACTCGGCGCACGGTGCTATCCCTCGCTGCGCGATCTGGCGGGCAAGGTGGACCTGGCCGTCGTCTTCGTGCCGGCGGCGGCGGTGCCGGGGGTGCTCGAGGACTGCGTGGCGGCGGGGGTGCGGGCGGCGGTGATCGAGTCCGGCGGCTTCGCCGAGGTGGGAGAGGAGGGGCGGGAGCTGACCCGCCGCTGCCAGGAGATAGCCTCGCGGGGGAACCTGCGCCTGTGGGGACCCAACTGCACCGGCCTGGTGTGCACGGACCCCTTCATCTTCACGCCTTTCATGCGCGCGACCAACGCCCACAAGCGGCTGGCCCCGGGCAACCTGGGCATCATAGCCCAGAGCGGCATGCTGGCGGCGGGGTTCATGTTCCAGTACGTGCTGTCGGGTTTCTTCAAGGTGAGCAAGGCATGCGCCATCGGCAACAAGATAGACGTGGACGAGGTGGATGTATTGGAATATTTTTCCAAGGACGAGGCCACCAGGGCCGTGGTGGCCTACCTGGAGTCCATAAACCGCGGGAGCGAGTTCCTCGAGGCGGCGCGGGCCATGCGGGGACGCAAGCCTCTGGCCGTGCTCAAGGGCGGGAGGTACGAGGAAGCGGCACGGGCCGCCCTCTCCCACACCGCGAGCCTTGCGGGCTCGGACGAGGTGGTGGACGGGGCGCTGCGCCAGGCGGGGGTGGTGCGCGTGTACGATTTCCACGACCTCATGAACCTGGGAAAGGCCTTTTCGCTGCACCCCGAGCCTTTCCGCCTGACCTCGCCCCAGGGGGACGGCGTGGCCGTGGTGACCATCACGGGCGGCGGCGGGGTGGTGACGACGGACCTCCTGCGCGACGCGGGGCTGCGCCTGCCCGCCCTGGAGGAGCGCACGCTCAGGGGCCTGGCGGAGATATTCCCGCCCTGGATGCCACCCTCAAACCCCGTGGACATCTGGCCGGCCATCGAGCAGAGGGGCCCGGCGGTCTTCTCGGAGACGCTGCGGGAGGTCCTGGCGGATGACCGCGTGGACGGGGTGATCCTCCTCCCCTTCTCCTCGCGTCTCCTGGATATTTATCCCTTCGAGGAGATAGGTAGGGTCACGCGCGAGAGCGGCAAGGCCGTGGTCTCCTGGGTCTTCGGTGACCTGCGCTACTTCGTGGAATACGAGACCCGCATGCGGGAATACGGCATCCCCGTCTTCATAGACCTGCGTTCCTGCGTGCTGGCCATGCGGGCTTACCTCCATTTCTCCCGCCTGGCCAGGGAGGAGGGGGCCGCGGGTTGAGGGGCCGCCGCCTCGCTTTCGAGAGCCGCGCCCAAGTGGGGAAGGGAGGGAGAGGGGAAATGAGCCCCCGCGCCTCGGGCCACTCCGCATCGTTAGCCGCAGCTACATGGCGAGATGGAAAACCCCGGGCCCCGACATGCGGAGATGGGCCCGGGGCCTTTCCGGTATCTTACTTGGGGTCATATCCGAAACCGCAGGTGCTGTGCCCTCCCGGCGTGTCTCCGCCGAAGTACATGGGCCTCTCGGCCACGATGGGAAGGTCGGAGCGCACCTTGATGGAGACGTCCCCGTGCTGGTTGTCGTGCACCCCGATGCCCACGTCCCAGCCGTGCACGGGTATGGAGGACCGGGAGTACGCCTCCACGAAGACCTCGCGGCGCACGTTGTTCCCGTCCCCGCAGAGGTAGTCGATGTAGACGCGGGTGGGTCGCGGGTTGGGGTTCTGCAGGCACAGCCAGGTCTGGAAGCCGGGGCGCGTGCAGCCCTCGGCGAAGACCCAGTTGCGGTGGGCGGAGGTGGAACCGATGATGTCGGAGCCGCCGGCCCAGGCGCCGTTGTAGTTGAAATAGACGGGCCTCTCGGCCACGATCTCCAGGTCGGAGGTCACCTTGATGGAGACGTCCCCGTGCTGGTTGTCGTGCACCCCGATGCCCACGTCCCAGCCGTGCACGGGTATGGAGGACCGGGAGTACGCCTCCACGAAGACCTCGCGGCGCACGTTGTTCCCGTCCCCGCAGAGGTAGTCGATGTGGACGCGGGTGGCTCGCGGGTTCGGGTTCTGCAGGCACAGCCAGGTCTGGAAGCCGGGGCGCGTGCAGCCCTCGGCGAAGTACCATTCCTTCCGCGGGGCGTCCGCGCCCATGACGTCGTGGCCGCCGTTCCACGCCCCGTTGTAGTTGAAATAGACGGGCCTCTCGGCCACGATGGGAAGGTCGGAACGCACCTTGATGGAGACGTCGCCGTGCTGGTTGTCGTGCACCCCGATGCCCACGTCCCAGCCGTGCACGGGGATGGAGGAACGGGAGCGCGGGCCCATCACCACCTCGCGGTACACGTTGTTGCCGTCCCCGCAGAGGTAGTCGATGTAGACGCGGGTGGGGGCCTGGTTGGGGTTCTGCAGGCACAGCCAGGTCTGGAAGCCGGGGCGCGTGCAGCCCTCGGCGAAGTACCATTCCTTCCGCGGGGCGTCCGCGCCCATGGCGTCGTGCCCTCCCCTCCACTGCCCGTTGTAGGTGAAGTAAAGGGCCCTTTCGCTGATGAGACCCTCGTGGTTGGAGATGACGTATGCGCTCACGTCCTGTCCCGCTATCATGGAGTTGACGACCACGGTGACGCGCGAACTGGGCGGCAGGTGGACGACCTGGATGGCGGAGAGCCCGCTTCTCAGTATGTAGCGCAGCTGGGCCGTGATGCCGAAGGGATTGTCGTTCATGAGCGGGATGTATTCCCTGAAGCCGGGCCCCGTGTATCCCTCCGCGAAGTAAGCGCTGCTCCTCACCTCCTGGGGGCTCCAGATGTCCGGCACCTCCTGGTGGGGGAAGCATGCCCTGTGGTGGCGGTCCTTGCGGAACATGGGCCAGGGAGCGAGGCCCGCGTTCCAGTTGCCGGCCTTGTAACAGATGATGCGGCCGTTGTCTCCCTCCACACCGTTGGTCACCACCACCTCGGTCCTCCCGTCCCCGTCGATGTCTCCCACGGCGGCGGAGTTGAATATGATGGCGCCCGTGTGCACCACCAGCACGGTGTTTCCCCAGGCGTCGAAGCCCACCATGGACATCCCCTCGCCGATGAGGCAGTCCAGGTCGCCGTCGCCGTCGATGTCCGCTATGACGGGAGACCCCAGCTTGTCCGTGCCGTAGTACTTGCGCTGCCACTTGAGGGCGCCGTTATGCTCCCAGCAGTAGAGCCAGTCATCGTTGCTGCCGCATACCACCTCGAAGAAGCCGTCGCCGTCCAGGTCGGCCACGGCGGGGGACGAGAAGTTGTTGTCGCCGGTGTTCACCGGCCAGCCGGGCAGGCTCTCCCCGCGGTAGTTGAAGGCATAGACGTGCTTACCGTCGGCATACGAGAGGTAGGTGGGCTGGCCGGGGTCGGTGTTCTGCCAGTAGTGCCCCGTTCCCACGACGATGTCGGGGAAGCCGTCCAGGTCCAGGTCGGCTACCGCCGGCGATGACCATACCACCTGGGGTATACACTTGGGGAAGCCGCTCTTGATGGAGCCGTTCTCCTCGAAGACGTAGAGCAGGCCGCCGCGGGGCCAGGGCCAGTTGGGCCCGCTCCAGCAGTCCGCCCCGATGATCACCTCGTCCTTGCCGTCCAGGTCTATGTCCGCGCAGGCGGGCGAGGACCACACGCTGTCGGCGTTGTAGTACTGGAAAGCCAGGGGACCCTGGTAGTGCCAGGCGGTGACGTAATGGCCCCAGGTGCCCACCACGATCTCCAGGTCCCCGTCCCCGTCGATGTCGCCGCTGGCCGGAGAGGGGAAGACCTGCTTGTAACCGTAGGCGGAACCGGCGAACTTGGGCCATCCCCAGCCGGAGAGGTCCTGTCCGAGGTGGTTCAGCCCGTAGACGTAACCGTTGTCGCAGCCGATGTAGATCTCCATGAGTCCATTGCCGTCGCAGTCCACGACGCAGGGCGTGGACTGGATGGCGGCGCCGGTGTAACGGGCCCAGCGGACGTTGCCGAAGGCGTCCAGGCAATAGATATGACCGTTGAGGTTGCCGGTGATGATCTCCTGGCGTCCGTCGCCGTCCAGGTCGGCCAGGGTGGGCGAGGCGTGCTTGAAGCCGCTGCCCGTGGATACCTCCCACATCTTGTACCACTGGGGCGGCGTGACATCGGCCCCCGCCTCGCGTGGGGGAGGAGCGAGCGCGAGCAGCGTGGTCAAGATGAGAACGGCCACGGCGACCAGCACGGTCAGCGACCTGGATGTTGTCTTCCCCGCGATAATCATCCCTTTTCCTCCCGCGTTCTCCTTCCGATGCAGTGTGTCAAGCTTCGCCAGGACGAGGCACGCCGGGCCTTCGTCATCCCCTACCGAGGAAGCCCGCCCGGACGTTCCCGCCGCCCGGCCGTCACCCGGGGTGAAGCGGTCTGCGGGTGAAACGGTCGACGGCAGTCCCCTTCCCGCGCCTTCGGCCGATAGTTAAGCAAGGAGCCGGCTGCATCGTTGTTTTCTCGCTTTTTAGCTTCAACCGGCTTCCTTTCTGTTATCGGCAGCGGTGGGCGAGGGGTTGACCTCCCCGGGTTGACATCCTGCGGAGGGCGCGATGCGCGGCGCGCCGGTGGCCCCGAGGGGACGTTGGAGGCGGGGTGCCCGGGTCCGAGGGTGTGCGGGATCGAGGGCAGGGGCAGGGACGGGTCCGGGGTCGAGGTCCGCGCGGAGGTGGGTCGAGGGCGGGACGGGTCCGGGTTTCACGGTACGCGGAGGCAGGGTTGAGGGCGCGGGGAGGCGGCGCCTATGATAAGGGGCATGAGGATAGCCGTATTCGCCGACCAGCTCTATTACCGTCAGCCGGGCGGGATCGGGACTTACCTGCGCCAACTGGTGCCGGGGATCGCCGCCGCCCTGCCCGGGGATGAGCTTGTCCTGCTCCATCACGGGCCCGAGGGAGCGCAACCCTTTCCGGGGCTGCCCAACGTCCGCGCCCGGCGTCTCCCCGGCCGCCGCGACGTGACCGGCGCCATGTGGCACAGCCTGGAAAGGCCGCACCTGGAAAGCTACCTGGGGAGGCTGGACCTGGTGCACGCCCCTTCCCTGGTCTGCCCGCCCTCGCGCGCTCCCCTGGTGGCCACCGTGCACGACCTGGGCGTGGTGAGATTCCCCGGGGCCTTCCCCACGCAGTGGCGGCTCTTTCACCGCCGCGGCCTTACCCTCATCCTGAAGAAGGCGGGGCTGATACTCGCCGTTTCGGGGAACACGGCGAGGGAGCTGCGCGCGCTCACCGGAAGGGGCGATCCCCGCGTGAGGGTGGTTCCCCAGGGCGTGGAGGCACCGCCTTCGCTCGCGGACGGGGAAGTGGAGCGGGTGCTGGCGGGGCACGGCCTGGAGCCCGGATACCTCCTCTTCGTGGGCACCATCGAGCCGCGCAAGAACCTGCCCCGACTGGTCCAGGCCTATGCTTCCCTGGACGAGGAGGACCGCAGGGCGGTCGGTCAGCTGATCCTGGTGGGGCCGCAGGGATGGCTGGGGCGCTGGGAACTCAACCGCATCCTGTCGCAGCAGGGGGTGAGGTGGCTGGGTTTCCTGCCGCGCGAGGAGCTGGAGGCGATCTTCCGCGGGGCCGGCATCTTCGTCTACCCCTCCCTCTACGAGGGCTTCGGCCTGCCCGTGCTGGAAGCCATGGCCCGCGGCGTGCCCGTCATCACCTCCCGTACCTCGGCGCTCCTCGAGGTGGCCGAGGGGGCCGCCCTGCTGGTGGATCCCGGGGACGTCATGGACATGCGCAAGGCCCTGCGCCGCCTGGCGCGGGACGGCGACCTGCGCGCCCAGCTCGCGGAGCTGGGGAGGGAACGCGCCGCGTGCTATCCCTGGTCACGCACCGTGGAGCTCACGCTGGAAGCCTACCGGGAAGCCCTCTAATCGCCGATTTTAACCACGAAGCCGTTGCGACTTTGAGATGGCCAACCCAGGCGCATGGATTACCCCGTTGGGTTATGTTCTATAGACGCGGAGTGTTTCATTGATATTCTGTGATGTAGCCACTATTCACAATCGTGGAAAAACTCTTGTTATGCTTCCCTGAGTGCCGGTGAAAAAGGGCGCCGCTTCAATCCTGCTGCAATTAAACGTAGGAGTATGCGCGGCTTTGTCACTGCCATGTGATATACGAAAACTTGGGGTTGTTTTCTTGTGTGGAAAGGAAACGGTCCCTTCAGGATGGGTACGTGATTCGGAGTAAGTGTCACTGCTGGATAATAAACTTCTAATGATAGTTGCGAGGTTGGGAGAGGCGATATTTGAAAAAGGCGGTATATATGATAAAAATGTGATGGTGAAGCATGTGGGGGTTGCCTGTTGAGGGTTCAAGGTAGAGCAGCGGAAGTTGTCGATTCGCCGTTCGGCAGACTCCACCCGTTCCAGATTGACTTAATCGAGGCCTTGCGTGATCCAGAAGTTGGCATGATAAAGGTGGAGGCGCCGGTTGGCGTGGGCAAGACCACCGCCATCCGAAAAGCGTTGCAGTACTGCAACGCACCGGTGATCGCCACCTTCCCGACGACCATACTCGTGAATGCCCAGTCAGCGAGCATTTCAAGGGGCGAAAGTGTTTATCACTGGCCGTACGACACGAAACCCCACGACCGCAAATACGACCTTTTCGTTGCTGAATACACGTCGCGGTCTTTGTTCGATCTTGCAATGAGAAATTATGGCGAAGTATCGAAACTGGCGCGTGGGGAAATACTCTCAAGGATTTTCTGCCTCGCACCATTCATAGGCGGTAAGAATATCGTCCTCACCACGCCCGACGTGTTGTGGTTGATATATTCCAAAAAATACAAGAACTTCGCCAGGCTCCAGGAGGCGTTGGCCGGTTCAATAGTATTTTTTGACGAGTTCCACTGCTACGCGGATCTTTCTAATTTCTACAGGCTGCTCAACAAGCTCGGTGAGGGAAGGGTGTCGAAGGTGGTGCTCATGTCGGCCACTCCCTATATGCGGGAAGATATTATGTTGGATTTTAAAGGAAGTATTGTGGATATCTCTTTTCAAGAAACGGATATGCAGGAGGTAGAGGGAAGGGTCTTTAATCATCCCTTGAGGGTGGAAATCGCCGAGTTTGAATACCGAAATGCGTACAAGCTGCTGGAACGGTTGAGAACCGCGCTTCCTGACATGGCGCGCCCGACGGCGGTGATTTTCGATTCCATATTTCGACTCATGCAGGTCGAGTCCGTTCTGAGAAACGAGTTCCAACACTTAAGGTTTCTGCGGTATGACGGGATGGTGAAGGATGCAATAGATCTCGATGAAAACAGCGTTGTACTCGGAACTTCCTCCATCGAGGTTGGGATAAGCATGGATTTTTCCTCCCTCGTCTTCGAGGGCAGCAGCTGGACAGCGGCCATCCAAAGGTTGGGCCGTGTGGGTAGGTTGCGTCCCGGTCAAGCCTTGCTTTTAAGCGACCGGAGCTTCAAACCTTACCGGCCTGAGAGAGACGAGATACCAAGGGTTGAATTCGAAAGGATTCTGCGAGAATACTTGCCTGATCCCTGTCAGGACTGGACAAGCGGCGAACTGTTCAGGGGGGACACGCCGAGCTTCCTGCTTGTGGATCCGCGTGGTGATTGCTATATATACGGGCCGGGCATCTTTTCCATGTACGAAGTCGAGGATAAAGATGATATTCCACGCGATGCGGACGACCTGGTCAGGTTGCTGCACGAATTCGGTGTGAGGGATGAGGATATCCCGGCGGTCATGATGAGGGTCGCTTTGTTTCCCGTGGCGGGAATCGTTAGGGCGCATAGGTTCCGTGACCGCTACGTGCCCGTCGTTTCCGTTAAGTCGGCAGAAGACGAGTGGGTGGTAAAGCTGGCAGACAAGGAATATTTCTACTTTAAAAGGGAGGTACTTGATGATTGAGGACGTGCGATTGTTTCTCGAGCCACAGCTGGGTTTCCTGGCCAAGTCCAGCGGGGAACCTCTCTGGATGCACCACTTCACCGTGTATAAGGTATGCATGAGGCTGCTCGAGATGCTCCCTACCTTTCCGCAGGAGCTCGTGGTTCCTCTTCAGCTGGCATGTCTCATCCACGATATGGGCAAGATGCGCGAGGATGCACAGGCGGTGCTGTCAGGTGAAAAAGAAGGCACTCGTGTAAAGCACAAGCTGAAGTATGAAGAGGTATACGATTACATTATAAATGCCCATGGGCTCGCGGTTTTGCCGAGCGATAAGCAAGTGAAAGCCGCTTACGATATTGCCGTAACACACCACAGCGTCAGTGATGAGGATGTCATAAAGAACAGCACAACATATTCTTCTTCGGGAGTCCTTCTTCTGCGCGTCAGCGACTGGCTCGCTTCCATGGATGGCGTAGACGTGGGCACCATTGAACGCATCAACGCCATGTTTACCGTGCCGGGTTCTTCTGAGCCCTTGCTGCATCTCACCTATTTCGAGATAGGGAGGGAACCCGGACCCTCCACGTCGATAATCGCCACAAAGACCTTGGAGGCCTTTGAGGAACTGGGTTATTTTAGGTTGGTTCTCTTCTCCAACGCCGCCGTGGTGGCGAAAACCGGCAAGGCGACTTACCCGGACCCGAAGGGTATTGCAAAAAAAGTTTATAGGTATGTGGTCGAAAACACTATGAAAAACATCAGCCCTGATTATGGAACGGACATGCTGCTAATCGGTTTTAGCGCCGAATTTCCGGATGATTACCTTGTAATTCATAAAGCCAGAGTAACCGAAGATTTGGCCAATGTCGAGATGAGGGCCCGTGCTTTTTTCAAGCTTCTGAGCGAGTTGATGAAGCTGCACGGTTGCGGACCGAGTTCCCATAGGAACAACTGGCAGATGAACGTTGTGCACGGTGTCGTCATAGGAAGAAGCGCCATCTCCAAGGCGGCTAAGGAGTGGGCTTTGAGGATGAATTATGACTTGCCAAAACGTTCGGATGGAAAGGTCGAACGTCGGGAAGCCCTCTCATTTCTGATGGACAAACTGACTCTCAAGGATTTATTGAACGAAGACGTCCGCAAGGCCCTCGAAGATATAGGGCAAGCGCCTGAAGAAAATGCTATGGGGAAGGAGTTAAGTGGCTTCAAGGCGGAAGAGCTATATGATTTTCTCCTTGCTCTTGCGTGCGCCGCACGTAGGGAAGGTGATGCGGTAGAAGAGCGGCTGAAAGAGATCATCGCCATGATATCGTTCCCCGTGGAAACGGATTTCCAGGAGATTGCTACACAAAGGTTACAGGCTTATAAAAGGTACAAGAAGAACCCCGATTATCGCAAGGGATGTTGCGAAATGTGCGGATCAGCTTTTACCCAGAAGCTTGGGCAGGAAGCCCCTGACGGCTTCATTCAATGCTTTTCTTACGTTAAATCGCAACCCACGTCGCCACGGGCGGTGTGTTATCTTTGCGCATTCGATTTGAGCCTTGTGCGAAGCGGCAAGCAGGGTGGTGTGGTTTCTACGACACTGTGGATTACTTCAAAAGTAGAGGTAGGGTTGGAGGAGAAGCTTTTCGACCTGGTTAAACGCATCGAAGACGGTTTCCTTACGCCCAGGCGGTTAAAGCTGATAGTAAGCCCTAAGGACGACATGGGTTTACCTCTGCCGGCTGGATTGAAGCTGCCTTTGCCCAAGGGTGCATTAGGGCAGGAAAATGACATTGACAAGCGGGAGGCTTTTCTTTACAGTCCTTTCGGTATTTTTGCAAGCCTTGAGTCTGCTCGGGGGACTTTTTCGTTAAAGAATCAGCGAGCCGTATACGCGCCGCTTTATGACCTTATGAGCCTTCTCGGCTTTGGTGTTTGCATAACCAACGATCTTGAGTTCAGATATGGCCTTTTCGGGGAGAAAAGGGTTGCGACGCTGCGGACTTTTTACGATGCCGTTTCGGTGCTCCTGCTTGCCAAGACTTTGGCATCAATAAAAAGAAATCCGCACTGTTTTGCGGCTGGCATTATCGCCAATCAACCAAGCCTGGCCATTGGAAGGTCTATGGAAAGCGACGAGAAGGGAAAACCGCTGCTTGAAAAAGAGCAGCTGTCTTATTACTTGCAGGCGTTATTGAGGGCAGACCGCCCTATCTTGAAAGGGGGAATGATAACCATGGGCGATTTATTGAAAGACGCAGCATTTTTCGCGCGCAATATTCCTAAATATTGCGTGGAACCGGAAGCGCGTTATGACTTTCGAAAAAACCTGACCAAGCACAAGGCCACCAAGGCGGTTCAAGCGCCTCTGAACGAGATGATGCTCGGCCGCGATTTCGACACTGCCATGGCAAAACTGCTGGCACAGCTATCGGTAAAAATAGGGAAGGAGGAAAGGAAGGGCATGGACGAATTCGTGAGGAGAAGCAAGGAAATTCTCATGAGATATTTCAAGCTGCGACAGGAGAGCTTCTCCGACTTTCTTAAAGCGAAAAATGCGCTTATGAACGGCATCTACGCCTTTACTCGCTATGAGGATTTGGACATGATTTTTAAAGACTAGAACTTAAGGGCTAGGAGGCAGAGATTTATGGTCGGTGATTCTTGAAAAGGAGGTTAAGATGAGATTCTATTCAGACGTAAGCAACCTGCCCAGGGCACGCTATCTGCAGGTGGTAACTGCTTTGAGGCTTCTTGATCCCGCCATCATTCGCTCCAACGAGCCTGAAGAGGTGCTCACCTTCCGTTACCGGGAACCTTTAGGGGAGCGTTTCATCATCCCCTGGCGAAAGGTAAAGGCGAAGCTGCGGCGCCTGGTGGCCGAGAGGGGACGCGACCTGGGTTTTGGGAAAAACTGTTTTTTGAAGGAATCCTTGTGCCTGGCATGCCCGACTTGTCTTCTCTTCGGGGGTACGGGCGAAACCGGCACCGCGAAAGTGGATTACAATCTCCTCTCCAGGGTCCTGGGAGAGACCTTTATTTCTAAGGGAGAGACCATCGATCCATTGAACTACACGGCTAATGCGGTAGGGGAGATGAAGCATACCACGGGACAGGCGTTGATGACCCTGGTGACCGTGCCCGCGGATACCGAGTTTATCGGGGTGATAACATTGAAGGATCCGACACCCGAAATGGCGGCCCTCCTAGTCGATGGCTTGGAAAGGTTTACCCGCATAGGCGCTCGCAGCGTGGAGTGGGGTCGTTGCAGGATGGAGATTTTGGGAGGCGGGATTTTCGATCGTGAAGTATATTCCGCCTATGAGTTATTGCGGGAAGACGGGTTAGACGAGGTTTCCAAACTGAAGCTGGAGCTTCCTCCCGTTAAGGAAGCGTTCATGCGT
Source organism: Actinomycetota bacterium (assembly GCA_014360655.1). Taxonomy (NCBI): domain Bacteria; kingdom Bacillati; phylum Actinomycetota; species Actinomycetota bacterium. The sequence goes on from JACIXC010000014.1 coordinate 32,299, forward strand.
CTGCAAAAAGAAACAGACGCATTGGTAAAGGAAATCAAGGAAGCGTCGAATGACTAAAATGATAATATTCCGTTACAACCTGGAGCTCGAGGACTTCCTCTTCTATGCTCGCGAAGCGATAGCCGGTACGGTGACCCCCAGGTGCCTGCATGCCACGGCTGTGAATTACGCTCTGGCCTATGCCATGAACCTGTTTCCGGAGAAGCAGCCGTATTTTATGGCGACTTCGGAAGGCAGAAACGTCCCGGAGTATTCCAGCTCCCTTATACCCGGAGCGGGTTTTTACGCCACGCCGGCGAGTTTGGAAAGTTCGTATGGAATGGAGCTTGTGACCTTCCTCATTAAAGGCGATAGGGAGGGGTACGGCAGCATCACGGGCAAAGGCGGAGAAGTGCTGCGTGTAAGCAGGGTTTCCATGCTCCCGCCCGGCACGGTTTTTACCGGCTTTATTATCTGTAAGGAAGCAGTTGAATTCCCGGAACGCATACGCCTTGGCCGTTTTCGCTCCCCGGTTAAGGTGAGTTTGCAGGAAGCGAATAAGGTGTTACCTGGGGAAGGAGGAGTGGCGAGTCACCCCGTGGATCCACTGGTGACCCACGCGAAGAAAGGGGTTCTGATTTCCATGCTTCCTTATCCGCTGGTAAACCGCGCATGTGCAGACCGCTGCTTGGCTGTTGATATCGGCGGAAAGCAATGTTATGTGGCTCTCCCGGATGCGTGGTGATGTATATGGATGCTTTACCCTGGGCTTGCATCGTGTTTGAGCAGTTGAGGAAGGTATGCCCAAACCCCGGCACACTTCGCAGGTGGGTGAACGCCGCTTTCCCGGGCAGGCCCCTCCTTCACCAACACGACCCGGTTTCGGGGAAATCCATTTTTCAGTACCCGATGGTGCAATATAAGAGTTACCGGGGCGTGCCCTTGCTTTACGGCATAGGCGATGGAGTGGAAGAGATAAGGGCGATTTACGGCAACATCCATGAAGCCGAGGTAAGGCTTGGCCCTCACGTGATCAGGGAAATCGTCCTGCGTGAGGGTAGCGCGAAGATTTCGGCAAGTGAACCGAAACAATACAGGTTTCTCACGCCATGGTTGGCTTTCAACCGCGAAAATTACATCGCTTTCCGTGAGACTGCCGACTGGGCGGAAAGGAAGTCGCTGCTCAACGGCATTCTTGTTGGCAATATACTGTCCATTGCCAAGCCCTTGGGTATCGTGATCGATTTTCCGTTGAAGGTGAGGTCGCTGGTAGACATGACGTCCTTGCAACTTTCTCGCCACGACCTGGTCGAGCACGGTTTTCTCGGTGAGTTCGAGGCCAATATCGAATTGCCGCCACTCCTCGGGCTCGGCAGGCATGTCTCCATCGGTTATGGAACGGTATTGGGGGAGGGGTGGGATTGGATTTAGTGATTGACTCCTTTGGGGCTTCTCTCCGAAGGAAAAGCAACTGCTTCCTTGTCAGAAGGGGCGATGATGAGGAAGAAATATGCGCCGATGACGTTACGCAAATCATCCTGAGCCTGGGGACGCATATCTCTACGGACGCCATCGCTCTTGCGGCGGATAAGAACGTTGATATCGTGTGTCTATCCCGGGGCGGCAAGCCAGTCTCGAGGATTTGGCCCTGCAAGTTTGGGGGGACTGCGTTGACACGACGTAAGCAGATGGAAGCACTCTATACCAGTAAGGGCGTTAAGGTCGCGGAAGCGATGATTAAGGCAAAGGGTTTAAACCAGGCCTATTTCCTTAAGGCCCTCAACAAAGAGCGCGAAATAGCTTCCGTTGAGGAAGCTGCGGAGGTGATACTGAAGCGTGTTAAGTCGGCTTCGTGGGACGCGGAAAATATTGAGCTTGTCAGGAACGACATGTTTGCCCTGGAAGGCGGCTGTTCGCGACTCTATATCCAGGCGCTTACTTCCATTATCCCAGAAGAATACGGCTTTTTCGGTCGTGAAAAAAGACCCCCAAAGGATCCCGTGAACGCGGCGCTTTCCTATGGCTACGCGGTGCTTTACGGAAAAGTCGAAAGGGCATGCATACTTGCCGGGCTCGATCCCTTTCTGGGTTATTTGCATACGGATAGGTTCGGCAAGCCTTCCATGTCACTCGACCTCATGGAACCCTTTCGACAGCCTCTAGTAGATCGCGTTGTCGTGACGCTCTTTGTGAAAAGGTCTTTTAAACATTCTGATTTCATGCCGTACGCGGAATCGGAGGGATTGTATCTTAATGAAACGGGCAGAAAAAAGCTGCTCGAAAAGTTGTATGAAAGGTTTGACAAGGAAATACAGCATAAAGGACGAAAGAGGAAATTCCAAGACATTATCCTGGTCTGCATAAGAGACGTTGCGGCTTTCCTGCTTGATGATGCGAAGAAAGTGGACGGATTTATATATAAATGGAATTAATATGAAACTTCTTGCTATTTATGATATCACAGACGACAGGTTGCGCAATCGCGTGGCGCGAAAGTGCAAGGATTTTGGATTGGCAAGAATTCAGAAGAGCTGTTTTGCTGGGGAATTGACTCAAAACAGAATGGAGATGCTGAGGATTGAGTTAGAAAATCTTCTCAAGGAAGAAGATCAGCAATATATGAACGAATATGATGCCATCTATATATTGCCTTTGTGTGAGACTTGTTTCATCAAGAAGATTCTTTTAGGTCATAAAAGATCCTTTCCCGATAAGAACAAAGACAGGCTTAAGGTATTCTGATGCCATGAACAAAGAAGGTTTCTGGTCTGTTTCGGATATCCTCAACCATGCCTATTGCCCTTGGATTACTTATCATTGGCATGTGCTGAAAATTCCACAAAGCAAAACGACCAAAACAGAAGAAGGTATTAACAAGCAGCGTGAGTATGCCAGGAAGGTTAGAAAACACCCTGAAAGAGGTGTGGGGGGCATAAGGGGTGCGAAGTTCATTCCGGACCGGTCAATTCGATCTGTGAGGTTAATGCTTGCCGGCAAATGTGATTATGTCCTGTACCCAGGAAGCGTACCTGCGCCATTGGAGATTAAGAATGGCAAGATTCCTCCGCGATCGCCGCATGGGAACACAATACTTCAACTGGCATGTTACGCGATAATGCTCGAGGAAGAGTTGAAAGCCGAAGTTCATGTCGGATACATTTATTATTTAAGGGATGGCCTTACGCAGAAGATTGAGATATTCGATAAGGATAAGAGAAAGGTAGAATCTTTGATTGCCGAGATGAACTCGCTCCTTGAAAACGAAATAGTGACAGGAAAGCCGATGTCCTGGCGATGCTGCTGGGATTGCTGCTATCGCAAGATATGTGCCCTTGGTGGTGGGTCTTAAGGAATTTTCTCCAAAAATATACCCACAGGGTTTTCTTGAGTTTGCGATATTAAAAATCCCAGCATATATTATATTTCTAAAAGCTGTTGCAGTAATAGAGCCAGGAAAACAAGCATTGAAGCAGTGAATGCTCAAACCTCTCCTCCGTTTTAAGGAAGTTGCAGTAATAGAGCCAGGAAAACAAGCATTGAAGCTTGACCTGCGGGCCAGGCAGCAATGCGGTAAAATGTCAGTTGCAGTAATAGAGCCAGGAAAACAAGCATTGAAGCACCTCCCTTTCAAATTAATCCAGCAAAAGCGTATATCGTTGCAGTAATAGAGCCAGGAAAACAAGCATTGAAGCAAAACCTGTTTGCGAATAGGCTGCGGTTACCGCCCGCGTTGCAGTAATAGAGCCAGGAAAACAAGCATTGAAGCTATATATTTTAGCCCTCGCTCGTGACACAATTTCTGGTTGCAGTAATAGAGCCAGGAAAACAAGCATTGAAGCCATTTGACTGCCGATCAACTGAATCCATCGCTCCACAGTTGCAGTAATAGAGCCAGGAAAACAAGCATTGAAGCTTGACCTGCGGGCCAGGCAGCAATGCGGTAAAATGTCAGTTGCAGTAATAGAGCCAGGAAAACAAGCATTGAAGCACCTCCCTTTCAAATTAATCCAGCAAAAGCGTATATCGTTGCAGTAATAGAGCCAGGAAAACAAGCATTGAAGCAAAACCTGTTTGCGAATAGGCTGCGGTTACCGCCCGCGTTGCAGTAATAGAGCCAGGAAAACAAGCATTGAAGCTATATATTTTAGCCCTCGCTCGTGACACAATTTCTGGTTGCAGTAATAGAGCCAGGAAAACAAGCATTGAAGCCATTTGACTGCCGATCAACTGAATCCATCGCTCCACAGTTGCAGTAATAGAGCCAGGAAAACAAGCATTGAAGCAGGTCTGCTCCTACGGTGACGAAAATCGAGCCGATACTAGTTGCAGTAATAGAGCCAGGAAAACAAGCATTGAAGCTGGTACAGCCCGACATTTAATGGTTGGCCCGCCGAAGGTTGCAGTAATAGAGCCAGGAAAACAAGCATTGAAGCTGCTGGCGCTGATCGACACGGCCACGCAATTCACGGAAAAGTTGCAGTAATAGAGCCAGGAAAACAAGCATTGAAGCTCTGGAATGGGTACGAAGTGGGGGAAATCCGCGTCATAGTTGCAGTAATAGAGCCAGGAAAACAAGCATTGAAGCACTCGCCGCCCGAGATACAAGTTTCATACTCGAAAGGTTGCAGTAATAGAGCCAGGAAAACAAGCATTGAAGCTTCAGTATCGCGAATTTCTCTCCGAGGCTTTTTGTTGTTGCAGTAATAGAGCCAGGAAAACAAGCATTGAAGCTTCATCATCCTTCCTCCCCCCCTTCTCTCCGCCCTGGGTTGCAGTAATAGAGCCAGGAAAACAAGCATTGAAGCAATCGCCATCCGATTATAAGGGATGTAAGACTGACAAGTTGCAGTAATAGAGCCAGGAAAACAAGCATTGAAGCTGCCACGGTTTCGGCGCGCTTTCTGGAGCCGTACACGGTTGCAGTAATAGAGCCAGGAAAACAAGCATTGAAGCCACATTGCGCTGTAGCAGGTTCGACCATTGCTCCTTTAGTTGCAGTAATAGAGCCAGGAAAACAAGCATTGAAGCACATAATAGGTATTATCGGCGGTTAGATTAAGGTAGTTGCAGTAATAGAGCCAGGAAAACAAGCATTGAAGCAGGTTTTCAAGCTCTTGTGAGCTCGCCCCGCAGACCAGTTGCAGTAATAGAGCCAGGAAAACAAGCATTGAAGCATCGAATGCATCTGGGCCCTGGTTCAGCAAAGCCAGGTTGCAGTAATAGAGCCAGGAAAACAAGCATTGAAGCAGCATAATATCGGTCTTCCCATCGCATTAACTTCGCCCGGTTGCAGTAATAGAGCCAGGAAAACAAGCATTGAAGCTCTGGGCGCTGGGTCATCTCCCATGACTACAAGCATCACGTTGCAGTAATAGAGCCAGGAAAACAAGCATTGAAGCATAAGCAACCTAAAGCTCACCGAGGGGAAGTGGGCGGGGTTGCAGTAATAGAGCCAGGAAAACAAGCATTGAAGCAGATATCGCAGCATGGCATTGGCATACTCCTCTACCGTTGCAGTAATAGAGCCAGGAAAACAAGCATTGAAGCTCGTAGACGACGCACACCCGATTTTGGACCTGTTGAGTTGCAGTAATAGAGCCAGGAAAACAAGCATTGAAGCTTGGCCCTCTCCACGCCGTCGCTCGAGAACACGCTGGTTGCAGTAATAGAGCCAGGAAAACAAGCATTGAAGCTGATACAGTCCGACATTTAACGGCTGACCCGCCGAAGTTGCAGTAATAGAGCCAGGAAAACAAGCATTGAAGCGAGGGAACCACTAAAGGCGTAGGTTCTGGTATATGAGTTGCAGTAATAGAGCCAGGAAAACAAGCATTGAAGCACGGTGGATAAAAAATGTTGTTACGAAACAAGGTCTTTGGATACCTGGAGATACGGTCAGGACCGTGACGTATCGACTGTCCATCTTGCCGATATATGTTGATCCCTGTCATGGGTGGCCTTCTGTATGATCACGATGCCGAGACCGACGTTCCGCCCCGGGCGGAGCCATCGGCGGAGAGCTCCCCGCCGCCACCGGGCCCTCGCGGGAGACCGACCATGTCGATCCTGGAGATGATGAAGGCGTGCAAGCATTTGAAGCGTTGTTGGAAGATGTATTATCATTCCTGTGAAAAAGACATGGTTTCCAGCCGGAAACAGGAGGTGAGGCGCATGAAAGGGAAAAGGGTGTTTCTCTTGCTGGTTCTTGCGTGCATGGCCATGACGCTCCTCCTGGCTCCCGGTTGCGGCGGGAAATCCGACCGGGAGGGAGAGCCGCCCGCCACTTCCGAAAGTACCCCTGGCGGGTCTGCGCAGGCGGTAGAAGCGAAGAGATTCTCCCTTAACCAGTGGGTGGATGTCTCCTTTCCCACTCGTACCTATGTATCGGAGGGAGGAGTGTACAAGCAGGGCCCTGCCGGCACGGCGGTGTGCCATTACCTGGTGGAAGGAACGCAGGTGGAGGAGGAGCTGGGGACGCTCGAGCCGCAGGTGGAGGGGAAGACCTACCTGGTGGTCCTGATGAAGGTAAGGGGAGACGCTTCCAACCCCGGCGGCAACACCCACCCGCTCAGACACTTCGAGACGGGGACCGACCCGGCACCCCGCTTCGTTCTCGTGGACGGCCAGGGCACGGTCTACGAGACCGGCGTTTCCCTCCACATGTCGGCGACGAGGAAGTTGGGGAGGAAGGATATCTCGGACGTCGCCTTCACGGATGCCGCCGAGTATTCCACGGCCGTCGCCTTCCTCGTCCTGGAAGGGGCGAGCGGCCTGCGGATGCAGGTCCAGGTCTACCAGGGTAAGGATTGGAAGACGGTCGGGGAGTGGACGCTCTGAGGTCCGGCTGGACCCGGAGAGGAACCATGTCGGTCCGGAGGGCGGCACGTTACCGCGGGAGGGGCGGGCTGCTCAGCGGCCGACGCCTTCGTAGGTGAAGCCGAGTCGGCGGACGGAAAGGGGCTCTAGGCAGTTGCGGGTGTCCAGGATCTCCCTGCGGCGCATGAGCTCCCCCACGGCGCGGAAGTCCTGCAGCTTGAACTCCTCCCAGTCGGTGAGGATGAGCAGTAGGTCCGCGTCCCGCACGGCGTCCAGGGCGCTCTCCGCGCACTCCAGGCCGGGGAAAGCGAGGCGGGCGTTCTCCATGGCGTGGGGGTCGTAGGCGCGCACTCGCGCCCCGCGCTCCGCGAGCATGCGCACGATCTCCATGGCTGGAGATTCGCGCACGTCGTCGGTGCCGGCCTTGAAAGCCAGGCCCCAGGCGGCGATGGTTTTCCCTTCCAGCTCTCCCAGGCGGCCCTCCACCTTCCTCACCATGAGCTCCATCTGCTCCCGGTTGACCTGCATGACCCCCTCCAGGAGGTAGAAGTTATACCCGTGCTCGCGCGCGATCTCGATGAGGGCCCGGCAGTCCTTGGGGAAGCAGGAGCCCCCGAACCCCGGGCCGGAGCGCAGGAACTCGAAGCCTATGCGGCGGTCGTACCCCATACCCAGGGCCACCTCCTTCACGTCGGCGTCCACCGCCTCGCAGATGTTGGCGATGGCGTTGATGAAGGAGACCTTGGTGGCCAGGAAGGCGTTGGAGGCGTACTTTATCATCTCCGCGCTGGCGGGGTCGGTGATGAGGAGGGGGGCGTTCAGGGGGCGGTAGAGCTCGGCCATGATCCCCGCCGCCCGCTGGCTGTCGGTGCCGACTACGATGCGGTCGGGGTGCATGAAGTCCCGCACCGCCGTACCCTCGCGCAGGAACTCGGGGTTGCTGACCACGTCGAACTCCTCGCCCCCGGACAGCTCGCGGACGATCCTCTCCACCAGGCGGGTGGAGCCCACGGGCATGGTGCTCTTGTTGACGATGACCTTGTAGCCGTCGATGCCCGCGGCGATCTCCTCCGCCGCCTCCCGCACGTGGGTCAGGTCCGCGCTCCCGTCCTCGCCCTGGGGGGTGCCCACGGTGATGAAGACTATCTCCGACCGGCGCACCGCCTCGCGGGTGTCGGTGGTGAAGGCCAGGTTGCCGCCCAGGTGGCGGGAGAGGAGCTCCGGCAGCCCGACCTCGAAGATGCCCGCCTCGCCCTTCTCCAGGCGCGCCACCTTTGCGGGGTCCTTGTCGACGCCCATGACCTCGTGACCGAGGTCGGCGAAACAGGCGCCGGTGACCAGGCCCACGTATCCCGTGCCGATGACCGTTATTCGCATCTCTCCGTCCGCCTCGTTCCGTTCCCCTTGCGGTATCCGCCTCCGCGAGAGGAAGCTCGCGCCGTTCATCCCCTCGCTCGCTTCCTGCCAGCAAGCATAAACCCTTCCCCGCCGCCATTTCAAACCGTTCCGGAGCCCGGGCGCACTCTCCTTTGCGATCTTTTCGCATGGGAAGAAGGGGCGTCACGCCGCCCGGCCGCGAGCTTGCCACGCGCTCGCCGCAATATATAAGCTGACTGGTGTGGGAGCCGACCGGCGCGGAAACGCCGTGGACGCAGCTGGGACAAAGAGCATGATGCGCGTTTCCTTGTCTCCCGGCTGGAGCTGACCGGCGCGGAAACGCCGTGGACGCAACGGAAACAGAGCGGTAGGGGAACGGCGGAAGGGTAACGGTGCGGAGAGAGAGCCGGCGGTATCGAGACGGCGCGAGGTATTGCGGCGTCGCCCGCGGAAGGCCGCTGCGCCTTTCCGTTTTCGCTGCCGCGCTCGCGCTGTCGGCGGCGCCGGTGATAGGCGGCTGCGGCGGCGGGAAAAGCCCCGCGGAGTGGCTGAGCGCGTGCGGGAAGGCGGTCAGCGAATACGCGGCGGCTGGCGGCTACCTCCATTTTGTGCAGGAATCGACGAACGTCGTGCGCACCGCCCAGGGCATCCTCGAGGAGTGGTTCAAGGCCGAGGGCGACATCATCCTTCCCGGGCGCGAGAGATACGAGTACCGCCAGGAGTTGAGGAGTTCGCTGCAGCCGGGGGAGGAGGCCGTGAACGCCTTCTCGTACATCACCGTGGACGGAGGTAAGACCGCTTACGTGATGGGGGAGAGGCTGTCCGCCGAGCTGGGGGTGATGGGCTGGGTGCATTACACGCCGCCGCAGGGCCAGTCGCGTTTCCTGGACTACCCGAAGCTCATGGAAAGGGTGACCGGGATTAGAGGAAGCGTGGAGTGGCTGGGTTACGAGGAGGTGCAGGGCGTTCGCTGCGCCTACCTGTCGCTGCGCGCGAGTGGGCGGGAGCTCGTCGACATGAGGCTGCAGGAAGACCCCGCGCTGCTGGAGAAGTACCCGGAGCTCGGGGAAGGGGAGTACGCGGGGGAGATGGCCGTGAGGTTGTGGATCTCCGTGGAGAGCGGCCTGCCCGTGCGCATGATCATGGAGACCGACTCCGGCGAGGAAGGCGAAGTGTCCGTCTCCGGCAGGATGGAGCTGGTCTTCTCCGGGTATCACGGGAGCCCGCCTTCCTCCATAGAGGCGCCGGCGACGTTCACCGAGGCGGGGTGAGCGCCCGGGACGCTTCCCCGGAGGCGGGACGGGCGCGGCGTCCCCGGCTGGTATAATGTGCTCGGACGTGTCGGTGCCGCGGTGCCCGGCGCGGCGTTTGCGAAGGTACCAGGGGCGGCCGGGAAAAGCCGGTTTGCGCGGCCGGCCGGGGAGAGGGAGGAGACGGGTCGCATGCGGGCATGGCAGGTGCCGTTCCGTGAGGTCAAGGAGGGACGATGGAAGCAGCCGTAAAACCGATGTCCTACGTTCTCATACTGGTGAGCGTGGGGCTGGCCATCAGCGGGCAGATATGCCTGCGGCGCGGTATGGGTGAGGTTAAGGAACGCACGGGCATGGGGGCGGGAGAACTGCTCAAGAAGCCCGCCACCTTCGTCAGGGAGATCGTCACCACCTGGCTGGTGGTACTGGGGCTGGTCATCTTCGTGACCTCTGCGATGTTCTGGCTCATCGTCCTCACCGACGTGCCCCTGGGGGTGGCCTACCCCTTCGTCAGCCTCACCTACATCGTGGTCATGCTCTACGACAGGTTCTTCGAATCCCGCGAAATCATCGCGCTGAACTGGCTGGGGGTGGCGGCAATAGTGGCAGGCATCATCCTCATCAACTGGGGACAGTGGACCCAGGCGGCCCCCTGAGCGGCGAGCCCGTCGCCGGGTGAAGGAAGAAGAAGGGCGAGGGATGAAGGGCGCAAGATGAAGGTATTCTTCGACGGGACGCCCTTTCTGCTGGAGAAGACGGGCATAGGCCATTACACGCAGCAGCTCATCTCCCACCTCCTGCTGGAGGACGCGGACCTGGAGGTCGGCCTCTTCGCCCTGTCACTGCGCAGGGGCCGGCGGCTGCGCAGGGAGGCGCCGGATTTTCCGGGCATGGAGGTGAAAGGGTATAACCTGCCGGCCAACTTCCTCTATTATACCTGGTGGAGCCGCACCGGGATGCTGCCCGCCGAATCCCTCCTCGGCGACTTCGACATCTTCCATGCCACGAATTACCAAGCGCCCGCGCTGCGCAGCGCCCGCCTCGTCTCCACCGTGCACGACATCAACTTCGTGCGTTTCCCGGAGATGCAGAGCAAGGGCATAAGGCGCTTCCTGCGTTCACTGCCGCAGTTACTGGAGAGGTCGCGCGTGGTGCTGGCGGACTCCCGCTTCACTGCCGAGGAGCTGCAGGACGTCTACCGCCTGGCGGAGGAAAAGGTGCACGTGGTCTACCCGGGCCTGAACCCCGTGTTCCTCAAGGCACCTTCCCCCGAGGAGATGGAGACGGCCCTGCGCGCCTACTGCCTGCAACCGCCCTACATCGCTTACATCGGCAACCTGCATCCGCGCAAGAACCTGGCCACCCTGGTGGAGGCGTTCAACCTGCTGCGGAGGCGGGGGTTGCGCCACAGGCTGGCGGTGATCGGGGGAGGGGGTTTGGGGAGGCTGAACAACATCGAGTACAACAAGCTCAGCCGGCGGGTGGCGGACCTGGGGTTGCGGGAGGAGGTGATCTTCACCGGGTACGTTCCGGACGAGAGGTTGAAGTCGCTCCTCGTCCAGGCGGACATGCTGGTGTTCCCCTCCATATACGAGGGCTTCGGCCTGCCGCCCCTGGAGGCCATGGCCTGCGGGGTGCCTGTCATCACCTCCCGCCGCGCCTCCCTTCCCGAGGTGGTGGGAGACGCCGCCCTGCTGCTCGACGACCCGCTGGACGCGGAGGAGATCGCGGACAAGGTGGAGGGGCTTTTGGGGGACAGGGCCCTCCGCTCACGCCTGGTGGAGAAGGGGAGGGAACGGGCGCGCAGGTTCACCTGGAAGAAGGCGGCGCGCGAGGTGCGGGAGATATACTCCCGGGTGATGGAGAATCCCGGGTGATGGAGGGGGCGTGAGCTTGCCGGCGCGGGATCACTCCAAGCGGGAGGGCGAGGGCGGCGCTTGCCGGGTGAGCCTGGTGGCCACGGTGCGCGACGAGGAAGCGACCCTGTCCGAATGGTGGGACAGCATCCTGGCCCAGTCGCGTCTTCCGGACGAGGTGGTGGTGGTCGACGGCGGTTCCCGCGACGGCACATTGGAGGCGTTGAGGTCGCTCGCGCGGGAGGCCCCTTTTCCCGTGCGGCTGGAGGTGCTGCCGGGGAGCAACATCGCCCGGGGGCGCAACCGCGCCGTCTCCCTGGCGGGCGGCGACGTCATCGCCGTGAGCGACGCGGGATGCGTGCTCCACCCTCGCTGGCTGGAGAACCTCCTGGCGCCCATGGAAGCGGATCCCGGCGTGGAGCTGGTTGCCGGTTTTTACCAGCCGCTGGCGCGCGGTTGGTTCGAGCACCTGGCCGCCTGCGCCACCCTCCCGCTTCCCTGGGAGGTGAGGGAAGCTCGCTTCATGCCCTCCTCCCGCTCCCTCGCTTTCCGGCGCGAGGTGTGGGAGAAGGTGGGCGGGTACCCGGAATGGCTGCCCATAGGGGAGGACATGTACTTCAACCATTGCTGGAAAAGGCTGGGAATAAGGCACAGGCTCAACAAGGAGGCCCTGGTGTGGTGGAGGATGCGGCCCGACCTCCTCTCCCTGCTGCGCCAGTATTTCCTCTATGCGCGGGGGGACGGCGAGGCGGGCATGTACCCGCAGCGGCACGCCGTGCGCTTCCTGGCCTACGGCTGGCTGGCCTGCGTGGCGGCGACGGAGCGGGGACGTCGCCTGCGCGTGCCCACGGCCGCGGCGGCGGCGCTCTACGTGGGCCGGCGCTGGCTGCGCGTCCCCTTCCACATGAGGGGAAGGGGGGCGCTCGAGGGCGCCGCGGCCTTTTTCGCCCTGCCGGCGCTCCTCTTCCTCATCGACGCGGCGAAGATGGCGGGTTACCTCGCGGGCCTGCGGAGCAGGGCGGGGAGGGTCCGGCAATGAAGGTGGCCCCGGTGATCGTCAATTACAACACACGCGACGACCTGCGCCGCTGCCTTCTCTCCCTGGAGGAAAAGCTGGGCAGGCTGCCCGCGGTGGTGGTGGACAACGGCTCCACGGACGGGAGCCGGGAGATGGTGAGGGAAGAGTTCCCCTGGGTGAGACTGGCGGAGAACCCCGGCAATCCCGGCTACGCCTCCGCCTGCAACCTGGGCGTCAGGACGGCGCGGGAACCCTACGTCTTCATCCTCAACAGCGACGTGGAGTTCATACAGGGGGGGCTTGAGGAGGTCGTCTCCTACCTGGACGAGCATCCCGGGGTGGCGGCGCTGGGGCCGCTCGTGCTCAACGGCGACGGCAGCTTCCAGATGTCATGCCGCCGCTTCCCCTCCATGCTGGAGAACGTGGTGCACGGTTTCCTGGGGGAGCTGTGGCCGGACAACCCGTTTACCAGGTCCTACCAGATGAAGGACCTGGCCCGGGAGGAACCCTGCGAGGTGGACTGGGTCTCCGGCGCGGCCATGCTCCTGCGCCGGGAGGCGGCGCTCGACGTGGGGGGGTTCGACGAGGCTTATTTCATGTACGTGGAGGACGTGGACCTCTGCTGGCGCTTGCGCCGGGCCGGCTATAGCGTGGTCTTCCACCCCGCCTTCCGCCTGGTGCACCATATCGGCCGCACCAGCTCCCAGCAGTCCACGCGCATGCTTTTCGAGCACCATCGCAGCATGTTCATCTTCTTCCGCCGCCGCTACCCGGGGTGGAGGGGACGCTTGCTCGCCCCGGTGGTGCTCACCGGGCTCGCGGCGAGGTTCCTGCTCACCCTGGCCGTGGGACGCGCACGCCGGAGGAGCGGGCGCGGGTGAGCGCCGGAAAAGGGCGGCCGGGAAGGGCAGGGCGAAGGGAAGAAGAAGGGATTGGGGGCGACCGGGAAAGGGGGGCCGGAAAAGGAGGGGGAGCGCGCGGGGCGCGGGGAAAGGTCGAGGGAAAGGTCAGGGGAAGGTAGAGGGGAAGGGCGAGGACGGGGGTAAGGAATAGGGCAAGGAAGAGGAAAGAAAAAGGGAGGCCACATGGCCGAACGGGCTCTGATCACCGGGGCTGACGGCTTCGTCGGCCGGCACCTGGCAGCCCACCTGCGCGAGCAGGGGGTGGAGGTGCTGGGGCTCGGACTGCATCCGCCCCAAGACCCCTCGGCATGGGAGCGCTGCCGCTACGAGGTCTGTGACGTCCTCGACCGCGATACGCTCCTCCGCCGCGTGGGCGAGTTCATGCCGCATTACGTCTTTCACCTGGCGGCGCAGAGTTCGGTGCGCCGCTCCTGGGAGGAGCCGCGGCTCACCTACGAGATCGCGCTGCAGGGACAGGACAACGTCTTCGGCGCCTTGCGTGAATGCGGCCTGGACGCCGTGGTGCACGTCGCCTGCTCGGCGGAGGAATACGGGCACGTGGAGGAGGACGAGCTGCCCCTCACGGAGGAGCACCCGCTGCGGCCGGCCAGCCCCTATGCCCTGAGCAAGGTGATGCAGGAGTTCCACGCCTCCTTCTGCCACCGCGTTTACGGCACGCGAGTGGTCGTCACGCGCGCCTTCAACATCATAGGCCCCGGCCAGTCGCCGGAGTTCGTGGCCTCGGACTTCGCGCGGCAGATCGCGGAGGCGGAAGTCGGCAGGAGGGAGCCTGTCATAAGGGTGGGGAACCTGGAGGCCAGGAGGGATTTCTCGGACGTGCGGGATCTCGCGGGCGTCTTCTGGTTGCTGGTGAGGAAGGGCGCGCCCGGCGGGGTGTACAACGTGTGCAGCGGCAGCGACCGCGCCATCCACGAGATACTCGACATCCTCCTCTCCCTGGGAAAGATCCCCATAAAGGTGGAAGTCGACCCGGGAAAGCTGCGGCCGGCCGACATCCCCGTGCTGAGGGGGGACAACCGCAGGCTCAGGGAGGCGACGGGCTGGTCGCCGTCCATTCCCCTCGAGCGCACCCTCGAGGACCTCCTGCGATGGTGGCGGGACGAGGTCGCGAGGGGAGCATGAAGCGTGGCCGTCGCGGCGGCGAGGTCCTCATCGCATGGAGGAGGTGGAGCGCGAGCCCGATGAGGGCGCAGCGGCGCGGGGGAGAAGGTCACCGGGGGCTGCAGGGCAACAACGGCCTCCACGGCGGCGAGGAGGCCGGCATGAAGGCGCCGTTTCGCGCGGGGGTTTTTAGGGATGTTGTATCGCCCTGTAGGCGCCTTCCGGCTTGAAAAGGGTTGGGAGGCCACCCTATCATCCCGGCATGGCAAGCAAATTCGACACAAGGAGAAGAGTGATCTCCCGCACGTTCGGTCCAGGAACCATGGTACGACGCCTGACCGTGGCACGACGCCTGGTCGAGGAAGCGAAAGGGTGGAGTTTGATTAACCGCCCGTTCTTTCTATATATTGCTCTATGTCGCCACGTTGCCCGCGCCCTTCCTGCCGGGCCGACGCGGCAGCGGGGGTGAAAAGGGCGGCGCGCGGAGCGGAGGCCGGAGGGGATTGCGCGCGGAGCGGAGGCCGGAAGCGCGTCGCACGGCGGAGCGCGCCGGAGCGGTTTCCGGCCCTCGGGCGGCGATACGGCGGCGGGAGGCGGCATCACGGGAAGAACGCCCCGGGCGTGTTGTGGAGTTGCCGAAGGGGCCGCGACGAGGAGGCGTCTTCGGAACCGGGAGAACATCCCCTTGGGCGGCTCCCGTGGGAAGCGGAGGTGGAAGATGCAGGCGGTGATCCTGGTGGGAGGACAGGGGACGCGGTTGCGCCCCCTCACACTGACCACGCCCAAGCCCATGATGCCCCTGGTCAACAGGCCTTTCCTCGAGTTCCAGGTGGAACTGTGCCTGCGTCACGGCGTGCGTGAGATCATCCTCTCCACCTCCTACCTCCCGGAGGTTTTCCGTTCCTATTTCGGGGACGGGAGTCACCTGGGGGCCAGGATGATCTACGTCACCGAGGAGGAGCCGCTGGACACCTGCGGGGCGGTGAAGAACGTGGAAGATCACATCCAGGGCACCTTCCTGGTCTTCAACGGGGACGTGCTCTGCGACGTCGATCTCACCACCCTCGTGGCCTACCATCGCGAGAAGGGCGGGAAGGCCACCCTCTACCTCACGCGCGTGGAGGACCCCACCGCTTACGGGCTGGTCCCCCTGGACCGGCAGGGCAGGATCCTCGAGTTCCTGGAGAAGCCGAGCTGGGACCAGGTGACCACCGACCTGGTCAACGCCGGCGCCTACGTGCTCGAGCCGGAGCTCTTGCAGCTGGTGCCCGCCGGTGAGCCCTATTCCTTCGAGCGGCAGTTCTTTCCGCGGTTGCTGGCGGACGGGGTCCCCATGTACGGTTTTCCCAGCGACGCCTACTGGATGGACATCGGGACGCCCGCCAAGTACCTGCAGGCGCACTACGACATCATGCGGCGTCGCCTGCCGTTCGCCTTCGAGGGCGAAGAGATAAAGCCCTCGGTGTGGGTGGGTGAGGGGGTGGAGATCGACCCCCGGGCCTCCGTGTTCGGCCCCTGCGTCATCGGCCCCGGCTGCCGCGTCGCGCCGCACGCCCTCGTCTCCAGCGATTGCGTTCTCGGCCCGGGTTGCGTGGTAGGCGAGGGCGCCCACCTGGAGGGGGCGGTATTGCACGAGGGCTGCGTGGTGGGCGCGGAGAGCGTGCTGCGCGGCTGCGTCCTCTCCCGGGGGGTACGCGTCGGGGAGAGGGTGCACGTCAGCGACGGCGCGGTCATAGGCGGGGAGGTCGTGGTCGGGGACGATAACGAGCTCAGGTGTGGTATAAGGGTATGGCCGGGAGCGGTGCTCCCCCCGCACACCCTCAGGTTCCAGTCGTGAGCGGGATGCGGCTCCGTCACATGTTCGGGAAGGCACAGGGGAGGCGCAGGGGAGGCACGTAAGAGAGGCACGTGGAAGAAGGAGGAAGAGACTTGCGTATCCTTATCACGGGAATAACGGGTTTCGTGGGGAGCCACCTCACGGAGTACGCCCTCTCGCGCGGGGACGTGGAGGTGTTCGGCACGGTGCGCTGGCGGTCGCGCATGGAGAACATCGAGCACCTCGCGGACCGCGTGCGCCTCGTCGAGTGTGACCTGCGCGACGCCGCGGCGGTGCGCAGCGCCCTCGCCGAGGTGAGGCCGGATTACATATTCCACCTCGCGGCGCAGAGCTACGTGCCGACCTCGTGGAAAGCCCCGGCGGAAACCCTCACCACCAACATCATCTCGCAGCTGAACGTCATGGAGGCCATGCGGGACCTCGGGCTGCAGGCCCGCCTGCACGTGGCGGGCTCCAGCGAGGAATACGGGCTGGTCTTCGAGCACGAGACCCCCATAACGGAGGAGAACCCCCTGCGGCCCCTGTCGCCTTACGCGGTGAGCAAGGTGGCCCAGGACATGCTGGCCTTCCAGTACCACCGCAGCTACGGGTTGGACGTGGTGCGCACGCGCGCCTTCAACCACGAGGGCCCGCGCCGCGGCCACGTCTTCGTGACCAGCAACTTCGCCAGGCAGATCGCCGAGATCGAGAAAGGCGTCAAGCCGCCCGTGATCGAGGTGGGCAACCTCAACGCCCGCCGCGATTTCACCGACGTGCGGGACATGGTCAGGGCCTACTGGCTCTCGCTGGAGAAGGGGCAGGCGGGAGAGGTCTACAACATAGGGTCGGGGAAGGTCTATTCCATCCGGGAGGTGCTGGACCTGCTCCTCTCCTACACGGAGCGGGAGATCGAGGTGCGGCCGGTACCGGAGCGCATGCGCCCCTCGGACGTGGAGCTCCTCGTCTGCGACTGCAGTAAGTTCCGCGCCGCGACGGGGTGGAAACCCGAGATCCCTTTCGAGAAGACCCTGCGGGACACCCTCGATTACTGGAGGGAGCGCGTGTGAGGCGTGGAACGAAGAAGGCATTTGGAAAATAATGCCATAGAAGGAAAGTGATGGGCCAAGAAGTCACGGGAGGAGATGACATGGAGCACCACATCGCCGACCCCGGCCTGGCCGAGGAAGGACGGCTGAGGATAGAGTGGGCGGAGCGGGACATGCCCGTCCTGCGCCTCATCCGGGAGCGTTTCCGGCGCGAGAAGCCCCTGGAGGGGATGCGCGTGGGGGCCTGCCTGCACGTGACCACGGAGACGGCCAACCTGATGATAACCCTCAAGGCGGGTGGGGCGGAGGTGGCCCTCTGCGCCTCCAACCCGCTTTCCACCCAGGACGACGTGGCCGCCTCCCTGGTTACGCACCACGGCATCCCCGTCTTCGCCGTGCGGGGCGAGGACAAGGACACCTATTACTCCCACATCAACGCGGTGCTGGACACGCGCCCCCAGGTGACCATGGACGACGGCGCCGACCTCATCTCCACCCTGCACGCGGAGAGGAAGGAACAGGCGCGCGAGGTGTGGGCGGGGGCCGAGGAGACCACAACAGGCGTCATCCGCCTGCGCGCCATGGCGGAGGCGGGGGTGCTCCTCTACCCGGTCATCGCGGTGAACAACGCCATGACCAAGCACCTCTTCGACAACCGCTTCGGGACCGGGCAGTCCACCCTGGACGGCATCCTGCGGGCCACCAACGTGCTGCTGGCGGGGAGAAGGGTGGCCGTTTTCGGCTACGGGATGTGCGGCAGGGGAGTGGCCTCCCGCGCCCGCGGCATGGGCGCCCACGTCACGGTGGTGGAAACCGATCCCCTGCGCGCGCTGGAGGCGGTGATGGAGGGGTTCCACGTGGGCACCTCCATGGAGGCCGCCTCCGCCTGCGACCTCTTCGTCACCGTCACCGGGGACATCCACGTGCTGCGCCGGGAGCATTTCGAGGCGCTGCGCGACGGCGCCATCCTGGCCAACTCCGGCCACTTCAACGTGGAGATCGACATCCCCGCCCTGGAGGAGATGGCGGTGTCGCGGCGCCGCGTGCGGGAGAACGTGGAGGAGTTCGTGCTGCAGGACGGCAGGCGCGTCTACCTGCTGGCGGAGGGGAGGCTGGTGAACCTGGCGGCCGCGGAGGGGCACCCCGCCTCCGTCATGGACATGTCCTTCGCCAACCAGGCCCTTTGCGTGGAATACGTGAAGGGGGCCCACGCCGACCTGGACAGGGTGGTGTACGACGTGCCCGAGGAGCTGGACCGGGAGATAGCCCGCCTCAAGCTGGCCTCCATGGGCATCGAGATAGATACCCTCACCCCGGAGCAGGAGGAGTACCTGACCTCCTGGGAGATGGGGACGTGATGTAGCCTGATTGGTAGAACATGGTAACGGTCATGGCGGCGGCCATGCTGATGGCCCCCGCGGGGCTCCCGCCGCTCCCGGGTTCGGCGGCATGGCTCATCCGCGCGGGAGACGAGGCGTTGAACGCGCGGTAGCGGGGAGGGCCGGGAAGGCCGCCGCGGCCGGAAAAGAGTTACGACGGGGGCGCGGGGAGATGGCGGAGTTACGCGCGGTGGACTGGCGGGACGGCAGGGTGGTCATCCTGGACCAGACGTTGCTTCCCGGCGAGGAAAGCTACCTCGAGATCGCGGACTGGCGGGAGGTCGCGGAGGCCATCCGGAGCATGAGGGTGCGCGGGGCTCCCGCCATCGGCATCGCGGCGGCGTTCGGGCTCGCCCTCGCCGCCGCCGCGGGCGGTCGACGTATGATGGAGGAGGCCGCGCGGGAGCTGGCGGCGACGCGCCCCACCGCCGTCAACCTCACCTGGGCCCTGGAGAGGGTGCGCGGCGCGGCCCTCGCCGCGGGGGAGGGCGGCGTGTACGAGCGCGCCCTCGCGGAGGCGGAGGCCATCGCCCGGGAGCAGGACGAGGCGGACCGCGCCATAGGGGAACTGGGGGCGGAGCTCCTGCCCGACGGATGTCGCGTCCTCACCCACTGCAACGCGGGGGGGCTCGCCACCTACTCATACGGCACCGCCCTGGGGGTCATCAAGACGGGGCACAGGCGGGGCAAGGTCCGTTTCGTGTGGGTGGACGAGACGAGGCCCCTGCTGCAGGGGGCGCGCCTCACGGCGTGGGAGCTGCGGCGGGAGGGCATAGACATGGCCGTGATATGCGACAACATGGCGGGACACCTCATGGCGCGCGGCGAGGTGGACGTGGTGGTCACGGGGGCCGACCGCGTGGCCGCCAACGGGGACACGGCGAACAAGATAGGGACCTACACCCTGGCCGTGCTCGCACGCCGCCACGGGCTGCCCTTCTATATCGCAGCTCCCTTGTCGACCCTGGACCTGGGCGTGCCCGACGGCTCCGCCATCCCCATCGAGGAGAGAGACCCCCGCGAGGTGACCGAGCTTTGCGGCGTGCGGGTCGCGCCGGAGGGGGTGGCGGCGCGCAACTTCGCCTTTGACGTCACCCCCGCCGAGCTGATAGCGGCGGTGATCACCGAGAAAAAGGTAGCCCGTCCGCCCTACGGGAAGAGCCTCCGGGAGCTCTTCTCGTAGGGCTCCGGTTGAGGATATTGCACGGGATCCGGGCAGGGGAGGTCGGCGTGTTATGAAAGAGGGAGAACCCGCCAGCGAAAGAGCGAAGGGCTTGAAGGGCGGGAACCGGGCAGGGGAGGTCTACGCATCATGAAAGCGATGATACTTGCGGCCGGGCTGGGGACGCGCCTGCGCCCCCTGACGGAGGAGATCTCCAAGCCCATGGTGCCCATCGTCAACCGCCCGGTCATGGAACATATCGTGGAACTCCTGGAGCGCCACGGTTTTCGCGAGATCTACGTGAACATCCACTATTACAGGGAGGTCATCAAGGAGTATTTCGGGGACGGGAGCAGGTGGGGGGTTTCCATAACCTACTCCGAGGAGGAGGAGCTCCTGGGCACAGCCGGCGGGGTCAAGAAGCTGGAGAATGAGCTGGGGGGCGATACCTTCCTGGTCATCAGCGGCGACGCGCTGACCGACCTGGACCTGACCGCCCTGTGGGAGTTCCACCGCGGGCACGGGGGGTTGGCCACCCTGGTGCTCACCCCCGTGGAAGATCCTTCCAAGTACGGCGTGGTCCTCACCGACGGGGAAGCGCGCGTCGTCGGCTTCCAGGAGAAGCCGCCGCGCGCCGAGGCGCGCAGCAACGTGGCCAACAGCGGCATCTACGTCTTCGAGCCCGGGGTGCTGGACATGATACCGGCGGGCGAGTTCTACGACTTCGGCTCGCAGCTCTTCCCGCGTTTTCTCGCCGAGGGCGTGCCCTTCTACGGGTATACGCACGGGGATTACTGGAACGACGTGGGGAGCATCGAGGAATACAAGCGAGGGAATTTCGACGCCCTCACCGGCAAAGTCAAGGTGCACATCCCCGGCGTGCACATCGGCGAGGACGTGTGGATAGGGGACGAGACGGTCATCGAGGAGGGCGTGGTCATGGTGGGCCCCGTGTGCATCGGCTCGCACTGCCGGGTGAAGAAGGGCGCGCGCCTCTTCGGGCCCCTGATCGTCGGCGACCGCACGACGATAGACGAGGGCGCGATGCTCTACCGCGGCATCAAGTGGGGGGACGGGTATATCGGCAAGGACGCCCACCTCATGGACTCCATAGTGGGGTGGGAGGCGGAGATAGGCGACCGGGCGACCCTCCTGGCGGACACGGTGATCGGGCACCGCAGCGTCATCGGGGAGGGGACCGTCGTCCACCCCGGCGTGAGCATCGTGCCGGGCACCGTCCTGGAAAAGGAGCTCCACTTCAGGGGGGAAGAAAACACGGAATAACCACGCCCGCCTCCCGGATCCCGGCACGCCCGGTGGCCACCCGCCCCCGCATCCTCGGGCCCAACCAGCGTGCGCGGTCAACGGGCCACGGGCACCGCGCCCGCGGTAGGCCGCATGGCGGTCACCCCCGCACGAGCCGCGTGCATACCCTCGGACCTGGTCCCGATGATGCGGTGTTGCCATGGCATCCGGTCACGCCACGCGCAGGCCTCATGCGTGCCCTCGGGCCACGCTCTCGCTCCCGTGAAAGCGGGATCATCATCGTTTCCGTGGGGAACCTCTCCTCCGGCGGCGTTCTCGCGACGGCCGCAAGGGTATTGACATATTATCTAACTTATATAATATATATAATATGTTAGGACGGGGATCGCTTACGGAGCTGCTCTTCCCCACCCGCTGCGCGGGGTGTGGGAGGTACGAGGGCAGGCAGCTCTGCGCCTCCTGTCTCTCCTCCCTCCCCCTCATCCGGGGCCCGGTGTGCCTCCGTTGCGGCAAGCCCACCCTCCACGAGGTGGAGTGGTGCCTGCTCTGCCGCGGAAGGGTAAGGCACCTCGACTCGACATGCGCGCTTGCGAAATATGAGGAACCCCTGCGCTCCATCATCCACAAGCTCAAGTACGGCAACGGATGGAGGCTGGCCAGGCCGCTGGGTTTCATGGCGGCCGCCAGGCTGGCCCCGCTGCTTTCGGACGGAGAACCCATGGTGACCTTCGTCCCCATGCACGCGCGCAAGCGCCGCGCCAAGGGGTACGACCACGCGGAGGTGCTGGGCAGGGCGGTTGCGGCGGCTCTGGGCCTGCCCTTCGCCGCTCTCCTGGAGAGGAGCCGGGCCACCTCGCCCCAGGCGTCGCTGGATCACCGCAGGAGGAAGGGAAACGTGAGGGGCGCTTTCCGGGTCTCGCGGGGGCTGGAGGGCGGCGGTGAGGTGGTGATCGTGGACGACGTGATGACCACGGGATGCACCCTCGCCGAGTGCGCCAGGATGCTCAAGAGGGCGGGGGCCGGGAGGGTGATCGCGTGCGTGCTCGCGCGCGACCTCGTACACTCCCTTTCGTAAAAACAGCGGGCGAAGTTGCCGATAAGTATATGTGAGAACGCGAAGGAGGGGAGCGAGATGCGCATATCGGACGGGGAGATAGAGAAGTCGCTCCGCCTCCTCTCCCAGCCTCCCCTCGCGCGCGGAAGGGGGGCCGCCGTGGACCGGCGGCTGCAAAGCCTCGTCCTCGACCGCATGCGGCTCGTTCCCGAGGTGAGGGCGGAGCTGGTGCGCCCCCTGAGGGAAGCCGTGGAGGAGAACCGCTACCTGGTCAGCGGCGAGAAGGTGGCCCACATGATGCTGGGCCGCCTGGTGGCTGATTCCCTGCGCTGATGCCATCTTGGCACCCGCTGTCTGTCGTCGGGGATACGCATTATAATGTATACATGGAAGGCTTCGACCCGGGTCTGTGGTTGAAAGTCGATGCCAGCCGCAGGCGAAACGACCCACGTAAGCCAACTATTGGTTGGTGAGCATGGTGCGGCTTAGGGGTAAGACCTGCCCGGTGGCGGAACCGGAGAAGCGTAGTAGTGGCGGACGCGGAGAGGTCCTACGCGGTATCCCGTTCGCTGCGAGCCGCTCAGCAGGCGAGTGTGGGGGCAAAGACCAGGTCAGCCGGGCCTCGAGGCCTTCCTCTTTAGGCGGGGGATGAGCGGTGGGGGTGCAAGGCGGCCGCGCGCCGCGCCGGTTGGCATCGGAAAGGACATATGTTAGTCTTATGCGCATTGGCGGAGAGGCCGCGCGGGGCTCGCCCGGCGTCCCTCCGTCGCGTGACAGGAAGTAAAGCCAGCCCATACCGTCCGCATGAGGGGTATGGGCGTTTTCGCGAGGGAGAAGGGAGCTGACGCGATGCAGGTGATCGTCAAGGGAAAGAACCTCGAGGTGACGGAAGCGTTGCGCGAGTACGCCCTGGAGAAGGTGGGACGGGTCGGCAAGTACCTCGACCGCATCATCAAGACCGAGATAGAGATGAGCGTGGAAAAGAACCCCAAGATACAGGAGAGCCAGGTGGTGGAGGTGACCATCTTCTCCAGCGGGCCGGTCATCCGCGCCAAGGAGTCGGCGAGCGACATGTACCAGGCCATAGACCTGGTGTGCAACAAGCTGGAGCGCCAGGCGCGCAAGGTGAAGAAGAAGCTCATCGACCGCTCCCACCACGCCCGCAACCCCTTCAAGGAACCCTCCGGAGCCCCGGAGGAGGGTGAGGAGAGGGAGCCCGTCATCGTCAAGACGAAGAGCTTCCCGTTGAAGCCGATGACGCCCGAGGAGGCCTGCCTGCAGATGGAGCTGGTGGGACACGACTTCTTCGTTTTCATAAACAGCGACACGGAGGAGACCAACGTCGTTTATAGAAGAAAAGATGGGAACTACGGTTTGATCGAGCCCGGAGGGTGAGCGTGCGCAAGCTGGTGGAGCTCTTGCGCCAGGTCCTGGACTACGTTGTGCGGAGGGGAGCATCCATGCGCCTCTGAGGGGAGGGCTCCGCGGCGGCGCAGGGTGCCGCGGGCATGCACGGGGCGAGGACTCACGACATGGAAAACAGTGGCACGAGGAGCGGTGAAGGCCGCACGAGGAGCGGGGAAGGCGGCGAGCGCGGGCTGCTGGCGGCGGCCATTGCGGGCTGCGCGGCATCCCTGGCCGTCATCCTCTATCTGACCCTGGCCAAGGACCAGCCGGTATTGTGGTTCTCCGTGGTCATTTTGGGGATACTGGCCGTCCTCTGCGAGAGCATGGGCGAGGAGATGTCCACGGCGGGACGTTCCACCTACGGCATCATAGCCCTCTTCGCGGCCATGGCCGCCCTCAACACGCCCTCGGCGATGATAGTGGCGCTTTGCGGTGCCGGCAACCTGCGCCTGTGGCGGGAGAGGGAAAGCGCCGGTAAGATGCTCTTCAACGCCGCCGTCTATTCCCTGGGGATATGGATGGCCTCCGCCCTCTACCACGCGCTGAATGGCAGCTCGCAGCTCTTCACGTTCTCCCAGGGCCTGCGTTCCGTGCTCCCGGCCCTCGCGGCGGCGGCCCTTTTCTGGGCGTTCAACACGTCCGCGATCGCGGCGGCGCTCGCGCTGCTGCGCGGCGTGAGCCCGCTGGGTTTCCTGCGCGTCGACGCCCTGCGGCTCTTTCCCAACCAGTTGATATACGGGCTGGTGGGACTGGGTGTGGGCATCATCTACGCCCAGAACGCCTTCCACCTGGTGCAGGGCGCGACGGGCGAGCCCGTTCTCGACGCTCTGGGCAGGCCCCTCGTGGAGGGTTCCGTCTCCGCGTACCTGCGCGGCCTCTTCGCCGTGCTCTCGCTGGTCGTCCTGCTGGGGATCTCGTGGTACTTCAGCGGCAGGAACATCGAGTTGCTGGAGTCGTACGACCGCAGCGTCGAGACCCTGGTCACCTACCTGGAGAGGCGCGAGCCTTACCTGGACGGTCACGCCTCGCGGGTGGCGCAGTACGCGACCCTCATCGCCGAAAGGATGCGCCTCTCCCTCTTCGAGGTGAGGAGGTTGCGCCATGCCGCCCTCCTCCACGACCTGGGAAGGCCGGCCATACCCCTGGGGATCCTCCTGCAGGCCTCCCCGCTGAGCGAGGAGGAGTTCGACAGGATAAAGGCGCACCCCCTGGAAGGCAGCTCACGGCTGGAGGAGGTCGCCTACCTGGCGGACATGGCCGAGGCGGTGAGGCACCACCACGAATATTACGACGGGGGAGGGTACGTCGACCATCTCGCGCGGGAGACCATCCCCCTGAGCGCCAGGATAATCGCCGTTGCTGACGCCTACGACGCCATGACCCACGAGCGGCCCCACCGCGGAGCGAAGGGGCACGAGAGGGCCGTAGCGGAATTACGCCAGAACAGCGGGCTGCAGTTCGACCCGGAGGTGGTGGAGCATTTCATCGCCGCCCTGGAGGGGCGCGGGGGGGAGCGGGGACCCGTTGCCGTGGAGGCGGAGGGCGCCGAGCCGGGCGTGGCGCCGGAGGCGTCGGAGGCGCCGCGGGAGAAGCAGCGCCGCGCGGTTGGGCGCAGGGCGAGGAAACGCGAGGAGATGCTGCGCGCGCGCAGGGAGGCGCGCGAGCGGCTGGAGAGGGAGGCCATGCGCGAGCTGGAGGAGACGGAAGAAGGAGGGGAGTCACGCGAGGGCATCGAGGGTAGCGGACCCCCGGCATCCGGAGCCGAGGCGGGAGAGGAGGTAGAGGGGACGTGAGCGAGGCGCAGGGAAAGCTGCTGCGTTACCTGTCGCTGCTCGCCTTCCTGGTGGCGCTCGGCGCGAGCACCGCCTTCGTGAAGTGGTCCGACCTCGACCCGGTGCGCACGGCGGGGCTCATCGCCTTCCTGGCCCTCTTCGAGGCCTGGCGTGTGCAGTTCCCCTGGGGCAGACCCCTGCGGCTGGGCATGGCTGCGCTCCTATGCATCCTGGCCATCCGGCCCGTGCCGGAAGCGGTGTGGATATTCCTCGTCGGCAGCCTGCTCGGGCGCGTCTTCTACCGCGTGCAGCGGGCGGAGGAGGGGGACTTCGCGCACATCATACAGCGCACCTACATCGTGGCGGTGGCCGGGCTGGTCTACCGGCTCATCGCCTTCCTGGGCTGGGAATACTCGTGGAACCCCTATCCCCCCCACTTCGTGCTGGAAGCCACCCCCGAGAAGGTCTATTTCACCTACTACAACCCCGTGGTCATGCATCGCGACCTGCTGTTCCCCGTGGCCTTCCTGGCCATGGCGCTGGTCTTCTACCTGGGCGAGATGGCTACCGCCGCCGTGGAGACGAGCATCTCCGACCGGGTGAGCTGGAAGGCGGTGCTTCCCCAGCACGTGCGGCAGACGCTGCCCGTATACCTTTCCATCACCGGGGCGGGAGCGTTGATGGCCCTCTACTTCCCGAGGATACCATGGATAAGTTTCCTGGTCTTCTTCATACCCCTTCTGCTGGTACGAGCGGAGTCCAACCGGGACAAGGAGCTGGATGACAGGTTCTTCCAGACCATGCGCATCATCGGCGATTCGTTCGACCTCTCGCGCGGCATCCCCGGGCATTCCGGGCGGGTGGCCAACCTGGCGGTGGAGGTGGCCAGGGAGATGGGGGTCTCCGCCAGGGACATACGCGATATCCGTTATGCCTGCGTGCTCCATGACATAGGGCGCATAGAGGGCAAGGACGCGGAGGAGGGGGAGCACGCGGCGAGGGGGGCCGAGGTGCTGGAGCAGGTTCCCCGCCTGCGTTCCCTCTCCCACCTCGTGCGTCACCACCACCCCGCGTCGGAGGAGGGGGCCACGCGCCTTCCCCTGGGCGCGAGGATAATAGGGGTGGTGAGCGATTACGACGTCATGACCAATCACCCCAAGCGCCGGCTTTCCTCGCAGGAAGCCCTGGAGGAGATGGGGCTGGAGCGCGGGCACAAGTACGATTCCATGGTGCTGCGCACGCTCTCCCAGGTGGTGGAGGCTCAGGGCAGGGCGCGCCGCAGGCCGGAGAGGGAGATAAGGCAGAGGGCGAAGGTCCTCGAGGAGGAGGAGCTCAAGGAGAGCCTGGAGGAGATCTTCGGGGAGGAAGAGCAACAGGGGTAAGGTGGCGGGGGAAGGCGGCCGGCTTCGTGCCGGCGCCTCCCGGTTCCCGGTGCGGACAGGTCCGGACACGCGCGGCGTTTGCGCCCTTGTCGTAACGGCCGGGATCTGACGATGGCGAACGGGAAGGTCCGACGCCGCGGCGGCCGCGCGGTCACCAGGCATTTCTTACCAGTATATGGTAATCCATGGGGAGGGGACGCGTCGGCGGGGAGTTGCTTCGTCCCGGCGGGCGGCGCGTTCCCTCTCCTTCCTGGTAAGATATGAACATGGGAGGCTCAGGCGGTCGGGAGCGCCCGCCCGGCGGAAGGCCGCACAAGCGCGGAGGGCCGGCGGGAAGGCGCCGCGCGGCGGCGCGTGGAGGTAGGGCGGAGCTTGCCGCCGGCGGGTGATCTGTGACGGAGGCGACGAAGAGGTAAGGGACAGCGGAACAAAAGGAGAGAAGGATTGTTAAAGGCGCTCGGCAGGGTCTTGCGCATGGGAGAGCGCAAGAGGCTGGAACAGCTCGCCGAGGTGGTGCAGCTGGTGAACTCGCTGGAGCCCGGGGTGCGGGGCCTGAGCGATGATGAGCTGCGCGCCAGGACGGGGGAGTTCAAGTCCCGCCTGCAGAAGGGAGAGACCCTCGACGAGCTCCTCCCGGAAGCCTTCGCCGTGGTGCGGGAGGCGGCGGTGCGCACCCTGGGACAGCGCCATTTCGACGTCCAGATCCTGGGGGGCATAGTCCTGCACCAGGGCAAGATAGCCGAGATGAAGACCGGCGAGGGCAAGACCCTGGTGGCCACCCTCCCCGCCTACCTCAACGCGCTCGAGGGCAAGGGCGTGCACGTGGTCACCGTGAACGATTACCTGGCGCGGCGCGACAGCGAGTGGATGGGGGCCATATACCGTTTCCTGGGCCTCACCGTGGGTCTCATCCAGGCTCAGATGCCCAAGGAACAGCGGCGCAGGGCCTACGCCGCCGACGTCACCTACGGCACCAACAACGAGTTTGGGTTCGATTACCTGAGGGACAACCTGGAGGTCAGCCTGCAGGGCATGGTGCAGCGCGGCCACCATTACGCCATCGTGGACGAGGTGGACTCCATCCTCATCGACGAGGCGCGCACCCCCCTCATCATCTCCGGGGCGGCGGAGGAATCCGCGCGCCTCTACCGCCAGTTCGCGAGCATAGCGCCCCGCCTCAGGCTTGGCGAGGACTACGAGGTGGAGGAGAAGACGCGCACCGTTTCCGTGACCGAGGAGGGTATCCACAAGGTGGAGTCCCTGCTGGGGGTGGACAACCTCTACGACCACCTCAACACCCCCCTGGTGCACCACCTGCAGAACGCCCTCAAGGCCAAGGACCTCTACCGCCGGGACGTGGACTACGTGGTCACCGACGGCCAGGTGGTCATCGTGGACGAGTTCACCGGGCGCCTCATGCCCGGCCGGCGCTGGAGCGACGGGCTGCACCAGGCCATCGAGGCCAAGGAGGGGCTGCGGGTGCGTCAGGAGAACCAGACCCTGGCCACCATCACCCTGCAGAACTACTTCCGCATGTACGAGAAGCTGGCGGGGATGACGGGAACGGCGGCCACGGAGGCCGCGGAGTTCGAGGAGATATACGGCCTGGAGGTGGTGGAGGTCCCCACCAACCTGCCCATGATCCGCGTGGACCACAACGACGTCATCTACAAGACGGAGGAGGCCAAGTTCAGGGCGGTGGTGGAGGACATCGCCTCCTGTTACGAGAGGGGACAGCCGGTCCTGGTAGGGACCATATCCATCGAGAAGTCGGAGCGCCTCTCCGCCATGCTGAAGAAGCGGGGCATCCCCCACCAGGTGCTGAACGCCAAGCACCACGCCCGCGAGGCGGAGATCGTGGCCCAGGCGGGAAGGCTGAACACGGTGACCATCGCCACCAACATGGCCGGCCGCGGCACGGACATCATGCTGGGGGGGAACCCCCGCATGCTGGCGCAGCGCGAGCTCCTGGGCAAGGTGGAGATGGACGAGGAGGCCTGGAAGGGCATGCTGGCGGAGGCGGGGGTCCCCTGGGAGGAATGGGAGCGAAAGCTGCAGGAGGTAAGCGAGCGGTGTGCGCGGGAGAAGGAAAGGGTCATCGAGCTGGGCGGCCTGTACGTCCTGGGCACGGAGCGCCACGAGGCCAGGCGCATCGACAACCAGCTCCGTGGGCGTTCCGGGCGCCAGGGGGACCCGGGCATGTCCCGCTTCTACCTCTCCCTGGAAGACGACCTCATGCGCGTCTTCGCTTCCGGCACGGTGGCCTCCCTCATGGACCGCCTGCGCCTTCCCGAGGACCTGCCCATCGAGAACAGGATGGTCACGCGGGCCATCGAGACGGCGCAGAAGAACGTGGAGGCCAACAACTTCGAGGTGCGCAAGAACCTCCTCAAGTACGACGACGTCATGAACACGCAGCGGGAGGTCATCTACGGGGAGCGCAGGCGCATCCTGGAGGGGGAGGACATCCATGCCAGGGTGGAGGAGATGATCGAGGAGGTCATCGGCGCGGCGGTGGAAAGGTACCTCGACCCGGACGTGCATCCCTCCGAGTGGGATCTCGAGGGCCTCTTCCGCTACCTGGCCACCATCTACCCGGTCACCTTCACGCCGCAGGATATAGACGTGGAAAAGGCGAGCGTGCAGGCGCTGCGGGACGCCCTGTGCGAGGACGCCCGCGAGGTGTACGCCGCGCGCGAGGAGGAGTTCGCCGCGCAGGGACAGGACATGCGGGAGCTGGAACGGCTGGTCATGCTGCGCGTCATCGACAACCGCTGGCGAGACCACCTCTACGACATGGACCACCTGCGGGACAGCGTGGGGTTGCGTTCCTTCGCGGGGCGGGATCCGCTGGTGGAGTACCAGAACGAGGCCTTCAAGACCTTCCAGGAGATGATCTTCAGCATAGAGGAGGAGTTCCTCCGCTACATGTTCCACGTGCGGGTGGCCAGGGCGGAGGAGAGGCCCGCGGTGCGGGTGGTGGACGGAGGGGGCAAGGGAAGGGGCGGGCAGGCACAGGCGGCGCGCTCGCAGAAGGTGGGACGCAACGCACCCTGCCCCTGCGGCAGCGGCAAGAAGTACAAGTTCTGCTGCGGGAGGAGCGCCTGATCCTTCCGCGGAGGCGGGGGCAACGGCACCGGTAAGAGGCGCCGGTCGGTGCGAGGCGGGCCCCCGCGGAAGGCGTTCATGGAGGAAAGGCCGGGTTTACACGCTTTCCCCGCCACGTTATCATCGGTGGCCCGAGGATGCCGCGCGCGACGTCCCGGAGGGGCCGGGAGAGCCGGGAGAGCCGGGAGGCGGCGGACCCGGGAGGCGGCGGCCCCGGGAGTGCCCGGGCCGGCACGGGAGGAAACGCGGGATACGAAGGAGGAGGAGTTGCTGGAGGAGATCGGAGAGAGGCTCCTGAAGATAAAGGAGTATCTTTGACATCGAGGGTAAGCGGGAGCAGGTGGCCGGGCTGGAGAAGGAGGCCGCCCGCCCCGATCTCTGGGAGGACCAGGAGAAGGCACGCCGCATCCTGGCCGAACTGGCCTCCCTGCGGAACGTGGTGGAGAACTGGGAGCGGCTGGATGCGGAGAGAAGGGAGCTCGAGGAGCTAGCCCAGCTGGCGGAGGAGGAGGACGACCCCGGCCTGGAGGAGGAGATCGAGAGGGGGGCCCGGGAGCTCCGCCGCAAGGTGGACCGCCTGGAGGAGGAGAGCCTAC
This sequence comes from Actinomycetota bacterium, assembly GCA_014360655.1. Taxonomy (NCBI): domain Bacteria; kingdom Bacillati; phylum Actinomycetota; species Actinomycetota bacterium. The sequence continues at coordinate 62,607 of JACIXC010000014.1, forward strand.
TCGGCGGCGAGTTCGACTCCCATGATGCCATCGTGAGCATCCACCCGGGCGCGGGAGGGCTGGAATCGCAGGACTGGGCCGAGATGCTCCTGCGCATGTACCTGCGCTGGGCGGAGAGCAGGGGCTTCAAGGTAGACCTGAACGACGTCCAGCCCGGGGAGGGCGGGGGCATTAAAAGCGCCACCTTCACCGTGCACGGACGCAACGCCTATGGCCTGCTACTGGCGGAGAAGGGCGTGCACCGCCTCGTGCGCATATCGCCCTTCGATGCCTCGCGGCGCAGGCACACCTCCTTCGCCTCCCTGGATGTAATCCCCATGCTCGAGGAGGCGGGAAGCGTGGAGATAGACCCCAAGGAGCTGCGCGTGGAGACCTACCGCTCCAGCGGGGCGGGTGGCCAGCACGTGAACGTCACCGATTCCGCGGTCCGCATCACCCACCTTCCCACAGGCATCGTGGTCTCCTGCCAGAACGAGCGCTCCCAGATACAGAACCGCCAGACGGCGATGCGCATACTCGAGGCGCGCCTCTTCGAGCTGGCCCGCAGGGAGAGGGAGAAGGAGATAGAAAAACTGCGTGGAGAGCGCAAGGATATCGGCTTCGGCAGCCAGATCCGCTCCTACGTCCTGCACCCCTACCGCATGGCCAAGGACCACCGCACCGGCATGGAGGTGGGAAACGTGGACGCGGTGCTCGACGGCGACCTGGACGATTTCATCGACGCCTACCTGCGCTGGCAGGCCGGAGGTGCCGGGGCATGATGAACCCCGCGGTCGATCTGCACGTGCATACCGTCTCCAGCGGGCACGCCTATTCCACGGTGGAGGAATGCGCGCGCTGGGCGGCGGAGAAGGGGCTGCAGGCCATCGCCATTGCAGACCACGGACCGGCCGTCCCGGGATCAGGAAATCTTTACCATTTCTGGAACCTGAAGGTGCTCCCCCGCCGTATGCACGGGGTATGGATACTGCGCTCCGTCGAGGCCAACATACTGGACACGGAGGGAGGCCTCGACCTCCCGGACAGGGTCCTGGAGTCGCTGGACGTGGTGCACGCGGGCCTGCATCCCTACACGGGTTACAGGGGAGAATCACCCGAGGAGAACACCGCCGCCCTCATCGCCGCCCTGCGCCATCCCCTGGTGGACATCATCGTCCACCCCGATAACCCCGCCTTCCCGGTGGACATGGAGGCGGTGGTAGAGGCGGCGGTGCGGGAGGGAAAGGCGCTGGAGGTGAACAACAGCTCCTTCGTGCACACCCGCAGCGGCAGCGAGGAGAACTGCCTGCTCATGGCGCGGCTGCTGGCCGCGAAGGGCGGGCTGGTGGCGGTGGGGAGCGACGCCCACGTGGCCGCCTTTGCAGGAGAATTCTCGCACGCGGTAGAAGTATTGCAGGAAACTGACATCGCCGAAGAGAGCGTGATAAACTACTCCATCGAGAGGCTGGAGGAATTCCTGGGCTCCAGGGGGAAGCCTCTTCGCCTGGAGTGAGCCGGCCGCGAGCGAGGAAGGTAATGCACATGAGCGTGGTTTCTCGAGGAAGGGAAGGGGCGGCTTTGAGGGAGACGGAGCCGGAGGAGTTGAGGGAAGAGCTGGAAACAGTTTCCAGGGAGCTCCGCATCGACATCGTGCGCATGATAGGCGAGGCGGGGAGCGGCCACCCCGGCGGCTCCCTCTCCTGCGTGGAGATCCTGGTCAGCCTCTATTTCTACAAGATGAACCACCGTCCGCGCGAGCCGCAGTGGAGGCTGCGCGACCGCTTCGTCCTCTCCAAGGGACACGCGGCCCCCACCCTCTACGCGGTGCTGGCCCGCTGCGGCTATTTCGACCGCTCGGAGCTGTGGCGGCTGCGCCGCCTGGACTCCATGCTGCAGGGACACCCGGACCGCCTCCGCACGCCGGGGGTGGAGATCTCCACGGGGTCGCTGGGGCAGGGTCTCTCCGCGGCCTGCGGCATGGCGCTGGGCCTGAGGATGGACGGCGTGGGGGCGCGGGTATACGCCCTCATCGGTGACGGCGAGAGCCAGGAGGGCGGCATCTGGGAGGCGGCCATGCTGGCGGGCCACCACCGCCTTAACAACCTGGTGGCGATAATGGATAACAACGGGATGCAGATAGACGGGTGGTGCTGCGAGGTGGTGAGCCTGGGGGACCTGGCGGCAAAGTGGCGCTCCTTCGGCTGGGAGGTGTGGGAGGTGGACGGCCACGACGTGGTGGAGATCTGCCGCACCCTGGACCTCACCGACGCCGCCGCCGCGCCCTGCATGATCATCGCCCACACCGTGAAGGGGAAGGGGGTCTCCTTCATGGAGAACAACGTGGATTTCCACGGCAGGGCGCCCACCCCCGAGGAGACGGAGAGGGCGTTGCGGGAGCTGGAGGGCGTTGATGAGTGACCGCGAGATGCGCTACACGCGGGACGGCTACGCGGAAGCCCTTCTCGAGCTGGGGGAGAGGGACCCGCGTATCGTGGTGCTGGACGCGGACCTGGCCAAGTCCACCCAGACGGAAAAGTTCAAGCTGCGCTTCCCGGAGAGGTTCGTGGACTGCGGGGTGGCCGAGCAGAACCTCATGGCCACCGCCGCCGGCCTGGCCGCAACGGACCACATCGTCTTCGCCTCCACCTTCGCCATCTTCGCCAGCGGGAGGGCTTACGACCAGGTGCGCAACACCATCGCCTACTCCGACCTCAACGTGAAGATATGCGCAAGCCACGGGGGTATCACCGTCGGGGAGGACGGTTCCTCCCACCAGGCGCTGGAGGACATCACCCTCATGCGTGCCATCCCGCGCATGAAGGTGGTGGTCCCCGCCGATTACCACGAGACGCGGGAGGCGGTGAAGGCCGTGGCCTACCTGGACGGTCCCGCTTACGTGCGCATGGGAAGGCCCAAGGTGCCGGTGCTCTTCGACGAGGACTACGATTACCGGTTCGGGAAGGCCCTGGTCATGCGCCCCGGCCGAGACGTCACCCTGATCGCCTGCGGTTTCATGGTCCACAAGGCGTTGGAGGCGGCGGAGCTGCTCGCGGAGGAGGGCCTGGAGGCGGAGGTAGTGAACCTGCACACCGTGAAGCCCCTGGACCGGGAGGGCATCCTGGAGACGGCGGCGCGCACGGGACGCGTGGTCACCTGCGAAGAACACACGGTGGTCGGCGGCGTGGGGAGCGCGGTGGCGGAGCTGCTGGCCGAGGAGATGCCCCTTCCCATGCGCATGGTGGGGATACGTGACCGCTTCGGGCGCTCGGGCTCCGTCGAGGAGCTGGTGGAACACTACGGGCTCGGGGCGCGTCACATCGCCGAGGCCGCTCGGGCGTTGTGTGATGGTGATGGAAGCGGCCGGAGCAGGGCCGCGAAGAGGAAGAGGAGTTGATCCGTCTTGATCAGGATGAGAAGGGTGACCAAGGTATACAAGGGCAACGTCTATGCCCTGGAGGACATCACCCTCGACATAGAGAAAGGCGAGTTCGCCTTCCTGGTGGGTCCCTCGGGTTCCGGCAAGACCACTTTCATCAAGCTCCTCATAAAGGAGGAGGAGCCCACCAGCGGGCAGATCTACATCGCGGACACCAACATCAACCAGCTGCGCAAGTGGAAAGTCCCCTACCTGCGCCGCAAGATCGGCTGCGTGTTCCAGGATTTCAAGCTGCTTCCCCACAAGACGGTCTTCCAGAACGTGGCCTACGCCATGGAGGTCACCGGGAAATCGCACCGCCTCATCGAGCAGCAGGTCCCCGAGGTGCTCAAGCTGGTGGGCCTGGGCCACAAGCTCGACGCCTTCCCCGACGAGCTCTCCGGGGGGGAGCAGCAGCGGGTGGCCATCGCCCGCGCCTTCATCAACCGCCCCCCCATCCTGCTGGCCGACGAGCCGACGGGGAACGTCGATCCCTCGCTGGGGGCGGGCATCGTGCGCCTGCTGGAAAAGATAAACTCCACGGGCACCACGGTCATCGTGGCCACCCACGACAAGGCCATCGTGGACGCCTTCCGCAAGAGGGTGATCGCGCTGGAGAACGGGCGCATCATCCGCGACCAGGACAGGGGCGTGTACGGGTATGAATAAGCTCAAGTACTTCGCCGCCGAGACCTGGGCCTCCCTGCGCAAGAACCTCATCCTGGCCGTGGCGGCCATCGCCGTGGTGGCCGTATCCCTGGGCATCCTGGGCCTGGTGGTCATGGGGTGGAACATGTTCAGCAACATGATCAAGAACGCGGAGCGCAAGGTGGGCGAGGTGGATGTCTACCTCTCCGACCTCACCTCGGCCGAGGAGCTGCAGGCCATCGAGGCCTTCCTGGTCTCCATCCCCGAGGTGGACGCCAAGTCGGTCTACTACAAGAGCAAGGACGAGGCCCTCGCCGAGTTCAAGGAGCGGTTCAAGGACCAGCCGGAGCTCTGGGAATACATAGACGAGAACCCGCTGCCCAACTCCTACGAGCTGATGACCAAGGACCCCAAGGACGTGGGCCTGGTGGTGGGGAGGATCGACAACGAGGCCCCGTACCGGGAGCGCATAGAGGACATCAAGTCGGCCAGTTCGGCCATCGAGAAGCTGGAGAACATCTTCGACAAGTTCCGGCAGATAGGCATCGTGGCGGTGATCGCCCTGACGATAATCGCCGTCCTCCTGGTCTCGGTGACCATCCAGGTGGCCATCTTCGCCCGCCGGCGCGAGGTGGGGATCATGAAACTGGTGGGGGCCACCAACTGGTTCATCCGCTGGCCCTTCATCCTGGAGGGCGTGCTGGAGGGGCTGGTGGGTTCCCTGGTCGCCATCATCGTCGCCCTCTCGGTGAAGGTCTGGATCCTGGACAGGCTCATCGAGAACCTCCAGTTCCTCCGCCTCTCCCTCTCCTCGGGGCTGCTGCTGGTGCTCGTCCCCTGCATACTGGCGGGAGGGGTGATCATCGGGGCCCTGGGAAGCGCCTACGCCCTGGGACGTTTCCTGGAGGTGTGAGGGGCCGGGTGGCGGAGGAGAGCGAGGAGGGCTTTTCTTGCAGGAGGATCTCGTTCGCAGGGACCGCCTGATAATCATCGCCGCCGTCTGCATCTCCCTTCTGCTGGTGGGCGCCTGTTTCACCGTTCCCTACCTCCTGAGCTCTTCGCGGGGAAAAACGGCGGAAGAATCCACGTCCGCGCGCTCCTCCGCTTCCGACGGGGAGCTGAGGGAGCTTGAGGACATGCTGTGGTCGAGCGGGGCCTACCGCGACGCGCAGAACATCGTCAGGGGCAACTACGTTGAGGAGGTGGACCAGGGCGAGCTCCTGGAGGCGGCGGCGAAGGGCACGCGCAGGATGGCCGCGGAGGGCGCCGGCGAGGACGCTCTCGTGGCCCGCGGCATCCAGGCCATGGTCGATGCGCTGGACGACCCCTTTTCCTCCTTCATGACCCGGGAGGAACTCGAGATGCTGGACACCCAGCTCGCGGGGCACTTTTCGGGCATAGGCGTGGCCATGCAGAAGGTGAAGAACGAGATCCGGGTGGTGAAGGTGCTGGAGAACACGCCCGCGCAGGAGATGGGGATGAAGGAGGGGGACATCATCAGGGAGGTGGACGGGAAGGACGTCACCGCACTGGAGCTGGACGAGGTGGTGATGCTCATCCGCGGCCCCCAGGGCACGGTGGTCAGGCTGGGGATAAGGAGGCCGCCTTCGCCCGAGACCGTCTATCTCGACATCGTGCGCAGGGAGATCGAGGTGCCCGTGATGCAGGCGGAGATAAAGGACGGCGACGTTGGCTACCTGAAGATATCGGACTGGACGGAGGACGCCGACGAGAAGGTGCGGCAGGCGCTCGGCGACCTGGCATCGCGGGGGGCGCGGTCTCTGGTCATCGACCTCAGGTCCAACCCGGGCGGTTACATGGAGCCCGCCATCGAGGCCGCGGACCTTTTCCTGCGCGGGGGGGTCATCGTGTCCTCGCGGGGCCGTACGTCCGGGGTAAACAGGGAGTACAGTGCGGACGAGGACGTGTCCTGGGACCTTCCCGTGGTGGTTTTGGTGAACCGCGGCTCTGCCAGCGCCTCCGAGATATTCGCCGCCGCGTTGCGGGATAACGAGCGCTGCCGGCTGGTGGGGGAGACCACCTTCGGCAAGGGTTCCATCCAGAAGATCTTCCGCCAGGATGACGGGACCGGCATACGCCTCACCATAGCGAGGTATTATACCCCTTCGGGTATCAACATCGACGAGCAGGGCATCGTTCCCGACTTCACCGTGAAGAACCCCGTGGTGGGGGAGGAGGACCTGCAGCTACAGAAGGCCTTGGAGCTCGCCCGCTCCCACCCGTGAGCCAGGAGACACGGGGCTCAGGGCTCATCTTGTGTGTGATAGGTCTTTCTTCCGGCGGCCGGGCCGCCGGGTAACGGTCTCGCTCGCAGGCTCGCTGCGACCGACCTGGTCGTTCCCGGCCTCGGTGGGTAAAACTATGGAGGGCTCTTGTGATGTTGCTCGCCCGACCCCCGGACCCGGCCTTGGTGGGTGGTTCAGTAGAGGCGCGACACGAGCGAACCTGTGTTTCCCGGGTGTTGGATAAGTGCTTTTCGGGTGGGAGTGAGAGAAAAAACGAGGGCCCGCGAAACGGGCCCTCATGTATTTAGCTGGTGGAGGCGGGGGGAGTCGAACCCCCGTCCAGAAACCCGATCGCGTGGGCTCTACGAGCGTATCCGCCGTTTTCATTTCGCCTCGTGACCGCCCGGCGGAAGGCTGGCACTCGGCTATCCCGTCAGGGTTGTCCCTCGGTCCTTACGGGAGTTGGACCTCGGCAAGCCCGCTGCACGACGCCCCGTCCCCGGTCGCGGGCTTCCCGGGGCGGAACGGGCCGCTATTAAGCGGCCAGAGCCAACTCGCTGTCGGCGTCTATTGTTTTTCCCGCTTGCTTACGGGGCGCGGGCCCCCGGCTCGCTCCCACTGCGTCCGCCGATCCCTGTCGAAGCCGTTTCGCCCCCGCTTTTCAAGGTCCATCTCCTGTTTTTCTACTTTCTTATTCTACTACGAAAGCGATTTTTTAGAAATGATGCCGGATTCCTCTCCTTTATCCCGTCCTCTGCGTGGAGGTCCCCCAGACCCGCCAAACCCGCTTGTTCTTTACGAGATCCCCGAAGCGCCTGTCCCGCGGGACGCGTATATCCCGGATGAACACTTGCTGTCAACCAGCCTGTTCTTTACAAGACCCCCGAAGCGACGCCTGCGCAGCCCGACGCAACGAGGTCACGGGCGCCACGAGGTAACGCGGTCACGGGCGCCACGAGGTAACGCGGTCACGGGCGCCACGAGGTAACGAGGTCACGAGCGGCGCGAGATGAAACGCTCATGGCGGCCGTGTGGGCAGACGGGCTGACGGGGCGTGGTATATGAGGTCGCAGGGGAAGATGGCGCGGTCAGGGCTCCCGGATGCCGCGCCCGCGCGACGCTTTCAAGCTCCTTTCCAGCTCCCTGCGCGTATCGCGTTCCATGATCTCGCGGCGGCGATCGGCCTTTGCCTTGCCGCGCGCCAGCCCCAGCTCCACCTTTATCTTTCCCCTCTCGTTGAGATAAAGGCTCAACGGTATCAGGGTGTATCCCCTCTCCGCCACCTTGCCCTGCAACCGCCGCAGCTCATCCCGGCGCATGAGCAGCTTCCTCTCCCGCAGGGGAGGGTGGTTGAAGGCGCCGCCGTGGCTGTAGGGGGCGATATGCGCGTTCTCGAGAAAGAGCTCCCCTTCCCTGAAGCGCGCGAAACTGTCCCGCAGGGAAGCCTTTCCCTCCCGGATGGATTTTACCTCCGTTCCCAGCAGGGAGATACCCGCCTCGAACCTCTCCTCGACGTGATAGTCACGCCGCGCCTTGCGGTTTTCGGCGAAAGTGCGCACCCGCTTCCCCTCGTGACCTTTTCCGCTCATGGGTCCATCATAACCCAGTTCGGTGCGAGGTTCAGCAACGGATTGCTCTCACTGCTTTTACCGGCGGGGGTAAGGGTCTATAATTCCGCATTGGATTCCGCATCGGCGATCAGGCGCCGTGTAGGGGCCCGGCATACCCGACGGCGGATTCAAGGCGGCGGGTGGTTTTCCCGAGCAGGAAAGGGACGCGGCGGAAAGGCGTCGCGTTTCGCCGGGAGTGAGCAAGACCGCCCCAGGCCCAGCGGTGGCGAAGCACGGAAACGGCTCGCGGGCTGGGCCAGCGGCGCACAAGCGGAGAGCGAGAGTACTTCGTGAGGATGACATGCCCGTTAACCTGACGAAGGACATCTACCTGATAGGTAGGTCCTTCGGGTCCAACATCTACCTGATAACCGGCAACGGCCTCACCCTCGTGGACGCGGGTTTTCCGGTCGACCTTCCCGCCATCCACCTGGGATTACGCCGCATGGGCGCCACGCCCCGGGACCTGGATCTTATCGTGGCGACGCATTACCACGGCGATCACGTGGGGACGGTGGCCGGGTTGCGGAAGAGATACGGCCTCCGAACCGCCATCCACGAGGACGACGCGCCCTTCGCCCGGGGAACGGTTCCCTACGAGCGCTTCGAGGTGGAGACCTCGAAGCTGATCTTTTACATGTCACTCTGGCCCTTTTTCCGTTACCGTCCCTTTGAGGTGGACCGCACGTTGCGTGACGGGGATTTTCTCGATCTCGCGGGAGGGCTCGAGATCATACACGCTCCGGGGCACACGGCGGGCAGCATATGCCTCTACCAGGAAGAAAGGGGCATACTTTTCAGCGGGGACCTGATCCGCAACGAGAACGGCGTTCTGGAGGGGCCGCCGCAGCAATTCACCCCCGATCCAGAGGCGGCCTGTCGCTCCCTGGAAAAGATCTCCGGGATCGATTTCGACATACTGCTTCCAGGCCACGGTGAGGCCATCCTGGGCGGCGCCGGTCCCCTTTTCCGTTCGCGCCTTTCCCGGGGCGAGATCTGGCCGTTGAACTCCTGAGCGCCCCCCCTCGGAGCGTGACGCGGCGAACGTGGAGGCCACGCACCCACCCGGCATGACCCGCTCCCATGGGACCACTCCGTGAGGCATGGCGGGCCGCCATCTTGATACCCTACCCGACCTGGCCCGGGTAACTATAGGTTCGCTCGTATCACGCCTCTATTGAACCAACCACCCAGGCCGGGTCCGGGGGTCGGGCGAGCGACATCGCAAGCGGCCTTCATATTCCCACCCAACTAGCCCGGGGAACTACAGGGTCGGTCGCAGCGAGGACGCCTTACCCAAGGCCTCGGATTTACGAGAAAGGAACGCGGCGCCGAGCGAGACCGTTACCCTGAGGCCCCGGGCCGGAAGAAGGACGGATTCCCACCCAGCAAGCCCGGGGAACTACAGGGTCGGTCGCAGCGAGGACGCCTTACCCAAGGCCTCGGATTTACGAGAAAGGAACGCGGCGCCGAGCGAGACCGTTACCCTGAGGCCCCGGGCCGGTAGAAGGAAAGGTACGCGGCGCCGACCGAGACCGTTACCCGGCGGCCCGGCCGCCGTAAAGAGTCCTACACCCGCGCATCAGGCGCGAGATGAGCTCCGGCCTACGTGCCCGTGGGCCCTGTGCCCGCGAGCAGTAAGACCGCGGGGACCTCGGGTGTGCGCATGGTTTACAATAATCGCGTTGGCGGGCCGTGCTACAATCGTTGCACGTTTCCGCCCGTGCGGCCATGACGGCCATGAGGAGGATTAAGGCCGTACGGGAGAAAACGGACGGAAACGACCCACAAGGACAGGGATGCATAAGGAGCGGGAGAACAGGCATGAATTCGCGCAAAAGGAAAGGCGCCTGGATGACTGGAGCGAGGGATTGAACGAGGCACCCATCGGAATGTTCGACTCCGGCGTGGGGGGACTCACGGTGATGCGGGCGGTGATGCGCAGGTTGCCGGCGGAGTCCATCGTCTATTTCGGCGACAACGCACGCGGGCCCTACGGTCCCCGGGAGATTCCGGAGATCCGCCGTTTCGCGGTGGAGATCGCCTCCTTCCTGGAGTCGCTGGGGGTGAAGATAATCGTGGTCGCCTGCAACTCGGCCACCTCCGCCGGGCTCCTCGAGGTGCAGCGCAGGTGCAATGTGCCGGTGCTGGGGGTGGTGGAGCCGGGGGCCAGGGGAGCCGTGCAGGCCACGCGCAACCGGCGCATCGGAGTCATCGGGACCGTGGCCACCATCCGCAGCCGCGCGTACCAGAAAGCCATCCACGCGCTGGACGCGGGGGCGCACGTCCATTCCCGCGCCTGTCCCACCCTGGTGGATTTCGTGGAACGCGGCGAGGTGGAAGGCGGCAGGGTGGAGGAGGAGGTGTCCCGTTACCTTGCTCCCCTGCGCGCGAGGGGGGTCGACACCCTCGTACTGGGCTGCACCCACTACCCCCTGCTGCGGCCGGTGATCGCAAGGGTGATGGGAAACGGCGTGCGCCTGATAAGTTCCGACGAGGAGGTGGCCAGGGAGGTGGAGGAAAACCTTGCCAGGCGGGGATACCTGCGGGAATGCGGACGCTCTCCCGATTACCGCTTCATGTGTTCCGGCGACGTAGGGCAGGCCGTTTCCCTTGGAAGGATATTCCTGGGACCCGAGGTGGAGAAGGTGGAGAGGGTGGAGCTTCCCCTGGGGGGCACGAGGCCATGAGGCTGGACGTGCTGGGCGCAAGCGGCACCTATCCCCGTCCGGGCGGGGCCTGCAACGGGTTCCTGGTGCGGGACGGGGACGCGAAGCTGGTGGTGGACCTGGGAAACGGATGCCTCTCCAACCTGCTGCAGCTGGTAGATATTACCGAACTGGACGCGGTGCTCATCACCCACATGCACGTCGACCATTTCGGCGATCTCTATCCGCTCTATTACGCACTCCGCTTTCACCCGGACAGGCCCTGGGGACTGCGCCTCATCCTGCCCCGCGGGGGGCTTTCCCTGATGGGTTGCCTGCTTGGCGACGACGCGAGGGAGTTTCTTCCCCGGGTGTTCCGGGAGGAGGAGTTGCGGACGGGGGAGACCTATCGCGTGGGCGGCATCGCCGTCCGGGCCTATCCGACCAGGCATCTCGTGGAGGGGTACAGCGTGCGGCTGGAGGGAAAGGGGTGGAGCATGGCCTACTCCTCGGACACCTCTCCCGCCCCTGCCCTGGTGGAGGCGGCGAGGGGCGTGGATCTCTTTATATGCGAGGCCACGCTTCCTGCCTCCTACGAGGAGGAGGCCTCTCACGGCCACCTCACCTCCACGCAGGCGGCGGCGGCGGCGGCGGAAGCGGGTGCGGCGCGCCTGCTCCTGACCCACATATGGCCGACCTTCGACCCCCGGCAGATCCTCGCCGAGGCGAGCGAGGCGTTCGGAGGGGAATTAGGGCTTGCCCGCGAGGGGATGCGGGTCGAGCTGGGAGGTGAGGGTGGTGAATAGGAAGGACGGCAGGAGGCCGGATCAGCTGCGCAGGATGAGGATGGTGCGCAACTACCTCGCGCACGCCGAGGGCTCGGCCCTGGTGGAGATGGGCCGCACCATGGTGGTGTGCACGGCGAGCCTTGAATACCGGGTGCCGCAGTTCCTGCGCGGCTCGGGGCGAGGCTGGGTGACGGCGGAGTACGGCATGTTGCCGCGGTCCACCAGGGAGAGGATGAACAGGGAATCGGTGGCGGGGAGGCAGGGCGGACGGACTCTGGAGATACAGCGCCTCATCGGGCGCTCCCTGCGCGCGGTCACGGACATGGAGGCTTTCAGCGAGTACACCATCTGGATCGACTGCGACGTCATCCAGGCGGACGGGGGCACGAGGACGGCGGCCATCAACGGGGCCTACGTGGCCCTCCACGAGGCCTTCCGCCGCCTGGTGGCGGAGGGAAAACTGGCGGAGATCCCCCTTAGTGAGGCGGTGGCGGCGGTGAGCGTGGGCATCGTAGACGGGGTTCCCTTGCTGGATCTCGATTTCGATGAGGACGCGTCCGCCGAGGTGGACATGAACGTGGTCATGACGGGCGACGGGCGCCTGGTGGAAGTGCAGGGAACGGCGGAGAAGAGGGCCTTTTCCCGGGAGGAGCTGGACGATCTCCTGGGGCTGGCCGAAAAGGGCATCGAGAGGATCATGCGCCTGCAGCGCATGGCGCTCCTCTCCGAGGAGGGAGAGGCGGTGCTGGAGGGATGAGACCGGCAAGGGTCCCCCGGCCTTTAGCGCGTCGTGGGAGAGGACGCCCGGAGAGCCGTTCGCGGGAGGGAAGTTGAGGGAGCCGCGCCTGCTGCTCGCCACGCGCAATCCCGGCAAGATCAGGGAGATACGGTCGGAGCTCGCCGGCGTCCCCGTGCGCTTGCTGTGCTGCGATGATCTCCAGGACTGGCCGGAGCTGCGCGAGGAAGGGGAGACCTTCGAGGACAACGCGCTCGCCAAGGCGGCACGGCTGGCCCGCTGGGCCGACCTGCCCGCGCTGGCGGACGACTCCGGCCTGGAGGTTGATGCGCTGGGAGGAGAGCCCGGGGTGAGGAGCGCCCGCTTCGCCGGGGAGCATGGCGACGACGCCGCGAACATCGACCTTTTGTTACGCAGGATGCGTGGCCTGCCGCGGGGGAAGAGGCGCGCGCGTTTCGTGTGCGTCCTGGCCCTGGCGTCTCCCGCGGGAGAGGGCTTCGTGATACGCGAGACCTGCGAGGGGAGCATCGCCGCCGCTCCCCGCGGGGCCGGCGGCTTCGGGTACGACCCCGTCTTCGTTCCCGAGGGGGAGAAGCGGACCATGGCCGAGCTCACCCTCGAGGAAAAAAACGCCATAAGCCATCGCGGCAAGGCGCTGCGTCACCTGCGTGCGTTGCTGGAGGCGGGTGAACCGGCCTGGCTTTTCGTATGATGCCCCGCCGTTCGCGCGTTGCTCCTGGTTCGCGCACGCCTCTCGGGTCGCCCTCGGTCCGCACGGTTCCTCCCCGCGCGCATGCCCGCTCCGCTTCGCGTGGTGGTTCCAGCCGGTGAGCATGCCGCGGGAAGCGGCGCGGCACGCGGGGTCCCGGCACGTAAAAAGAGCGGGGCCTGAGCCCCGCTTTCTTCTGGAGCGGGAGACGGGCCTCGAACCCGCGACCTAGAGCTTGGAAGGCTCTCGCTCTTCCAACTGAGCTACTCCCGCCCGGAATCGCGTCCTTCGGCCGGTCCGCAGGGTTATTCTAACATATCCGGTGAGCGCTGTTTGCTCTTTTCGGCCCGCCTATTCTCTACTCCACGCGCCGCCCGGCTCTCGCGCCGGGAAGGGTATGAACAGGCGATGACCTGCGCCTTGGAGGGCCCTTCTTCCTCGCCGTCGCCACGGTGATTTGCCGGTTTGAAGGGGCTGACCTGGGCATGAGCGGGCTTTTCGCGAGGCCTTGAAAAGCCATAATGGTCGTGGCCCGGTTCGGCGGGGATGCCCCTCGACCCCTTGCGACCCTGTGAACGTTCCCGGAAACGATGCGCCGCTTCCGATCGTCCTTTCCCCCTCGCGTACCTGCATGATCCGCGAGGGCGACGACGCCGGTGAAGCCGGCCCCACCCGAGAAGGTGGGCTCCGTATCCGCTCCCCCGCACGTTATCCACTCCGCTCCCGTGCTGGTATAATCATCCCGTCGGGGTGTGGCGCAGCTTGGTCAGCGCGCATGCTTTGGGAGCATGAGGTCGGCGGTTCAAATCCGCCCACCCCGACCAGATTTTACGGGCCTCCATAACGCATGGTCCATGCATGGCGCGGCGGTGGGAAAGGCGGCCGGGAGCATCGCAGAGGCGAAAGCGAGGGGGTGCGGTCGATGATCGTGGAGAGGGGATGGTTCATCCCCGCCCTGCAGTTCGGCCCCAGCGACGTCTTCTTGATCGAGGACTGGGAGGAAACCCCGGTAGGGCCTTACCGCGCCGTTTTCCATTTCACCCCGGAAGATTTCCGTACCCTCTACGTGGACAGCGAGGGGGGAAGGGACCTGGTATCCTCCATCCACCGCTTCGATCGCATGCAGGTCGTCCCCGTCGCTTCCCGTCGCACGGGCGGCCTCTGGACCGTCGAGGTCGCCGCGGGGGACAGGGACGCGTTGCGCATAGAGGTGGAGTATGCGGAGAGGGGCGTGCTGAAGGCGGTCAACCGCGTCGCACCGCGCATCCCGGAAGCCGTCGCGGGCAGCGCCCTTTACTGCCGCTTCCTTCCCCGCCTGGCCGCGCCCCTCCTGGGCACCGATCCAGGACAGAGGATAGCGGGGGTGACGGAGCTCGGCCGCCGCTGCCGCTTCCGACTGGACGCTATCTACAGGGTGGTCGACGCCAACTGCCGCTGGGGAGGGAGAGACCTCGGACCCTTGCGCGAATGTTGTTTTTCGCACGACATGGGCGATTTCCGCCTAACCTCCAAGGCGATGGTGTCTTACCTCACGCTCAGAGTGGATTGAAGCGAGGGAAAGACATGGCGGGAGGTACGCAGGCGATGCATGCATACGACCCGTGCGGGAGAGCAAGAAGATGACGAGGCCGTCACGTGCCGACCTGGAGAACATCTTCCATTACGTGGGCCTGGTGCTTATCGCCCTCGGGCTGTGCATGCTGGTGCCCACGCTCATCTCCCTGGTGGCCGGGGAGTGGGCGAGCGTGCTGGACCTCCTCATCTCCGCCTGCCTGACCGTGGGGGCCGGGAACCTCCTCTTCTTCCTGCTGCGCCCCAGGGGCAGGGTCACCTGGAACCAGGGGCTGGTGATCGTGGCAATATCCTGGCTGGCGGCCATGCTCTGCGCGGCCCTGCCACTTTACCTCAACGGGCATTATGCATCCTACCTCGATGCCTGCTTCGAGTCCATGTCCGGGCTGGCCACCACCGGCCTCACCCTGGTCCATGACCTGGACCACATGGCCTACGGCATGAACTTCTGGCGCCATTTCATCATGTTCCTTGGCGGGCAGGGGATCGTCGTCCTGGTGGTCTCCTACTTCATGGCCGGCTCCAGCGCCGCGGCCCAGCTTTACATGAGTGAGGGAAGGGAGAGCATACTCCCGAACGTTGTGGAGAGCTCCCGTTTCATCTGGCGGGTCAGCGTGGCCTACCTGGCCGCCGGGACGCTTTCCCTGGGGATATGCCTGATGCTGGAGGGGATGGCGCCGGTGCGCTCCTTCTTCCAGGCCTCCTGCCTCTTCATGGCCGGCTTCGACACCGGCGGGTTCACCCCCCAGGCCCAGAGCGTGCTCTACTACCACAGCCTCCCCGTGGAGCTCATCACCATGGTCTTCATGGTGCTGGGGATGCTGAATTTTGCCGTGCAGCACGAGGTTTGGAGGGGGAAACCGCGTGAGCTCGTGAAGAACATCGAGACCCGGACCCTTCTCACCACCATGGTCGTGACCCTGGGGCTGGTGCTGGGAGGCCTGACGCTGGCCGGCGCTTTCGGTGGTTTCGCCGCAGACCTCCGCCGCGGAGCTTACCAGCTCGTCTCGGGACACAGCGGAACCGGTTTCATGACCGTGTACGGGCCGCAGATGGGAGCGAGGTGGGGAGACCTCGCGCTTTTCGCCCTCATCGTGGCCATGGGCCTGGGCGGCTGTTCCTGCTCGACCTCGGGCGCCATCAAGTCCATCAGGGTGGGCATGCTGGGGAAGGACATCAAGCAGAGGGCGAGGAAAGCCCTCTCCCCCGCCTCCGCCGTGGTGGTGGAGCGTTTCCACCATATCCGGGAATACGTCCTGACCGACGAGCTTACCTCCACGGCCTTCATGGTCACCCTTCTTTACCTGGGCCTCTATCTTTTGGGCACCGTGGTGGGCCTCTTCTACGGATACGGCCTCACCGCCTCCGCCTTCGAGTCGGTTTCCGCCGCGGGCAACGTGGGGCTCACCACGGGTGTCACCTCCTTCACCATGCCCACCCTGTTGAAGGTAGTGTATATCTTCGAGATGTGGGCGGGGAGGCTGGAGGTGCTGGCGGTGATCGCCATGGCGGTTTTCCTGGCCGGGCTTTTCGGGAGGAGGAGATGAGGAGGTCTCTCGCCGCCGCATGCGCGCTTCTCATCCTCGCGCTCCTGCCGTGCCTTGCGGCGTCGCAGGCATGGGCGGAAGGAGGCGGGCGCGAGGTCGACAGCAGAACGCTGCTGCAGGACTGGGAGTCCTACGACGGCGAGGAGGTGGTCTTCCGGGGCGAGGCGGTGGGGGACGTGATGCGGCGGGGAGAGTTCGCCTGGGTGATGGTGAACGACGACCACTACAGCCTCCGCGCCCTGCACGAGGCGGGTGAGCTGCGGGGAGGCAACAGCGGCCTGGGCGTGTGGATGCCCGCGGAGGAGGCGGAGAAGATAGGCGGGCTGGGACGGCACGGGAGCCTCGGGGACTTTATCGAGGTGAGGGGGGTCTTCCATGCCGATTGCGGGGAGCACGGCGGCGAGTTCGACATACACGCCCTCTCGGTACGGGTGATAGAGCCGGGGAGGGAGGTGGACGTCTCCCCGGATGGGTGGAAATACCTGGGCCTGCCCCTGGCCTTCCTCTTCGCGCTGGCAACCATGGGGCCGCTTTTCCTAAGGCGTCTCGAGGACCGCAGGAGCGCCCGCGCCCTACTGCGCCGGGACGTGGATTAAACCCGGAAAAGAAAATGGGGTGAGGGACGGGACTCGAACCCGCGACCTCTGGGGCCACAACCCAGTGCTCTGCCGATTGAGCTACCCCCACCGCGTAATACCTGGCACGCCTGGGAGGACTCGAACCTCCAACCCACGGATTAGAAGTCCGTTGCTCTATCCTTTGAGCTACAGGCGCATCTGCCGATGGTCACGACTATTATATACCAAACCCTGGACGCCGCGGGGCATGGGGTACCGCCCTTCGCCCGGGGCGGGACGCTGTGGCGAACGGTGATCGTCTTTAGGGTCTACGGGTGGGACCTGGACGGGGTCGGCGCCGCTCCGGTGGGCGGGGGCTCCCTCGTCTCCCGGGGACAGGGAGGGCGCACCGGGCTGAAATGCGTGTTTTATTGCCTTGCCCCGGTGCCTGTAGTAGCATAATTATCGCTCCCGAGACCCGGGCGAGAGTGGCGGAATTGGCAGACGCGCTGGACTTAGGATCCAGTGGTTGAAACCGTGGGGGTTCGAGTCCCCCCTCTCGCACCAACCGTTCCAGCCCCCGGAAAGGCAAAGGGATTTTTCGGGCTGACGGCGGGGAGCGGACTTGCAGGCGGGAATTCCAGGAAGTAAGTGGAAGGAGCGTTGAAGGTGACCGTAAGAGCCGAGATGGAGGAAGTGGAGAAGAACAAGGTGCGCGTCCGGGTGGAGGTGCCCGCCGAGGAGGTGACCAAGGCCATCGACCGCGCCTTCCGCGACATAGCACGCGAGGTCTTCGTGCCCGGGTTCCGCAGGGGAAAGGTCCCGCGTCGCGTGCTGCAGGCCAGGCTGGGCATGGAGCCCGTTTGCCAGGAGGTGAAGCAGGCCAATCTTCCCGCCTATTTCCAGGAGGCCCTGGAGCAGCTGGGGATCGAGCCCATCGACGAGCCGGAGATAGACGTGGACGAGATAGAGGTGGAGGACGGGAAGCCCCTCCTCTTCGAGGCCGTGGTGGAGATAAGGCCCCGCGTGGAGATCGCGGACTACAGGGGCGTGGAGGTGGAAAGGCCCGACGAGGAGGTGACGGAGGAGGAGGTCCAGCGGGCCCTGGACAGCCTGCGGGAGAGGTTCGCGCAGCTCGAGGTGGCGTCGGGCAAGACGTTGGCCGACGGCGATTACGCCCTCATCGACTTCGAGGGCACGGTGAACGACAAGCCCTTCGAGGGAGGCTCGGCCAAGGATTTCATGCTGGAGATAGGCACGGAGAACATCTGGCCCGAGTTCAACGAGGAGCTCAGGGGCAAGCGCAAGGGCGACATACTGGACATCAAGGTGAAGGTGCCCGAGCACTTCCCCGACGAGGAGATGGCGGGAAAGATAGCCTCCTTCAAGGTGATCGTAAAAGAGGTCAAGGTGAAGAAGTTGCCCGAGGCGAACGACGATTTCGCCAAGGAGGCCAGCAGGTTCGACACCATAGGGGAGCTGCGGGAGGACATCAGGAAGCGCCTGCAGGGGATCAAGAGCGAGCGGGCGAAGGAGTCGGTGCGGCTGCAGGCGCTGCGCAAGATCGCGGACCGCCTGGACGTCGACATCCCCCAGAAGATGATAGACGGGTACGTCATGCGGCGCAGGCAGGACCTCGAGGCCAGGCTCTCCACCCGCGGCATATCGCTGGAGGATTACCTCGCGGCCGTGAACTACACCGAGAAGCGCATGGAGGAGGAGTTCGGCGAGGAGGCGGGAAGGCTCATCCGCAACGAGCTCGTCCTGGAGGCCGTGATAAGGCAGGAGGGCCTGGAGGTGAGCGATGAGGAGCTGGCGCAGGAGATCGAGAGGAGGGCGGACATCATCGGCATCAAGGCGGAGACCCTGCGGTCCGCCCTGCAGGAGAGGGAAGGCCTCGAGGAGCTGCGCCGGGACCTGCTCATGGAAAAAGCCCTCAAGTTTTTAGGGGAGCATGCCGTATTTGCCGGTGAAGGAGGGGAGGCGGCCTCCTCGGGTGGCGAGGGAGCCGGTGAGGTGGCGGAAGGAGAGGGCGCCGGCGACACCCGGTCTCCCGGGGAGGGAGCGGAGGAGTCAGGGGAGTGAGAGGCGAGGTGGAAGGCCCGCCCCGTGCGGGTATAATTCTGTTAGACGAACGAATAGGCAGAAGCGCCTTGGCTGAGGAAAGAGGATGATGCAGCATGGCAACCAGCCTGATACCCATAGTGATAGAGCAGACGAGCAGGGGCGAGAGGTCCTTCGACATCTATTCCCGGCTGCTCAAGGACCGTATCATCTTCCTGGGCACGGAGATCGACGACCACGTGGCCAACCTGGTCATGGCGCAACTGCTGCACCTGGAGTCGGAGGACCCGGAGAAGGACATCCACCTCTACATCAACAGCCCCGGCGGCATCGTCACCTCCACCCTGGCCATCTACGACACCATGCAGTACGTGAAGGCCGACGTCTCCACCATATGCATCGGGCAGGCGGCCTCAGGCGCGGCCCTGCTGCTGGCCGCGGGGGCGAAGGGGAAGCGTTTTGCCCTCCCCCACTCGCGGGTGCTGCTGCACCAGCCGGCGGGGGGCGCCAGCGGCCAGGCGGTGGACATCGACATCCACGCCAGGGAGATACTGCGCCTGCGGGACCTGCTGGACAAGATCCTCTCCGACCACACCGGGCAACCGCTGGAGAGGATACGGGCCGACACCGACCGCGATTTCATCATGACCGCCCACGAGGCCCTGGAATACGGGGTCATCGACTCAGTGATCGAGAGGAAAGAGGAAGAGGAGGAGAAAGCGAAGGCCAAGTAGGGCGTCCGACGGGACGGGTGGCGCGCCTGCAGGCGCAACGGCGGGGAGGGATGGCGGTCCGGGAAGCGGGGAGGCGTCTGCCTCGGGGACACGGCCCGGGGGTGAGGAAAGAGGGGATTCCGTCCGATAATATGGCTGAGACCATGTGAGCGTGCGGCGGACGGAAGCGAGTCTGGAGGTAAGTGTCACATGGCGAAGTTCGGAGAGGGCGGCGACCTGCTCAAGTGCTCCTTCTGCGGCAAGAGCCAGCGGCAGGTGAAGAAGCTCATCGCCGGCCCCGGCGTCTACATCTGCGACGAGTGCATCGACCTGTGCAACGAGATCATCGAGGAGGAGCTGGCGGAGACCCCCGAGCTGCGCCTGGAAGAACTTCCCAAGCCGTCGGAGATCTACGCCTTCCTCAACGACTACGTCATCGGGCAGCACAAGGCCAAGAAGATCCTCTCCGTGGCCGTGTACAACCATTACAAGCGCATCCAGGTGGGGTCCTACGCGGGGGACGACGTGGAGCTGCAGAAGAGCAACATCATCCTCATCGGGCCCACCGGCTGCGGCAAGACCCTCCTGGCCCAGACCCTGGCGCGGGTGCTCAACGTGCCCTTCTGCATCGCCGACGCCACCACCCTCACCGAGGCTGGCTACGTGGGGGAGGACGTGGAGAACATCCTCCTCAAGCTCATCCAGGCCGCGGACTACGACGTGAAGCGGGCGGAGACGGGGATCATCTACATCGACGAGATAGACAAGATCGCGCGCAAGTCCGAGAACCCCTCCATCACGCGGGACGTGTCCGGCGAGGGGGTGCAGCAGGCGCTGCTCAAGATCCTGGAGGGGACGGTGGCCAGCGTGCCGCCCCAGGGAGGGCGCAAGCACCCCCACCAGGAGTTCATCCAGATCGACACCACCAATATCCTCTTCATCTGCGGGGGCGCCTTCGCCGGCTTGGAGAAGATAGTGGAGAACCGCATCGGCAAGAAGGGCATCGGTTTCGGGGCGGACGTGCGCAAGCCGGAGGAGAAGAACATCGGGGAGATCCTCGAGCAGGTCATGCCCGAGGACCTGCTCAAGTACGGGCTCATCCCCGAGTTCGTGGGTCGCCTGCCGGTGATCGCCGCCTTCCACGGCCTTAACGAGAACGACCTCATCCGCATCCTCACCGAGCCCAAGAACGCGCTCGTGAAGCAGTACAAGAAGTTCTTCGAGTTCGACGGCGTGGAGCTGCGCTTCACCGAAGGGGCGCTGCGTGCCGTGGCGCGCAAGGCCATGCAGAGGACCACGGGGGCGCGGGGCCTGCGGGCCATCATGGAGGAGTGCCTCCTGGACGTGATGTACGAGCTGCCCTCGCGCAACGACATCATCCGCTGCGTGGTCACCAAGGACACCATCGACAAGAACATCGAGCCGACCCTGGTCACCGCCGCGAGCGACTACAAGGACGAGGAAAGCGCCTGATTCTCTTTCCCCTCCACCCCGCGCCCCCCATGTCGTTTACCGCGCAGCACAGGCGTTGACACCCTTTCGATACCGATTTTAGAATACTTTTGGAAAATCGATATCTCGTTACGATTGAGGGTTGCCGGTTGCTTCAGGAAATGCGCCTCAGGTGATCGTTCGCTTTCCCCGGGACGCTTTTCTGTAGCGCATGGGGGTGACGAGATGGGATCATCCAGGAAGATGGATGGTTTCACGGGGTGCATGACGTTTTCTTCCCACCATCCAACTTTTCCTTTACGTTAAGGATTCCGCTCGATACTCACAGCCGACGGTTTGCGGCGTGGCGTAAGACTTAAAGAAAGGGCACGCCGCCGCGGGCGAGCCTGGCCGAGGGATACGCTGAACGGCGGCTCGTGGCGGGGAGTACCGGAAGGGGCGCGTTGCGGCCAAGCGCGCCTATGCGAGGGCATGGAGGTGTGAGCGATGGGAACCTTTGGCCGTTACGCGAAGCCCGCCAGGATGTTCGTCCTCCTGGCATCGGCGCTCCTCTGCATGGGGGTCCTGGCCCCTCTGGGGGCGCGGCCGCCCCTCGGCGGGGAGGCCGCCTCGGCCGACGCCGATCCCTACGAGCCCAATGATGACATAGGGCATGCGTACGGGCCGCTGTCCCCGGGGAGCTACGAGGCCCTGATCTCCCCGCAGGGGGACCGTGACTTCTACTGGATCGACGTGCCGCAAGGTTGCCGTGCCCTGTGCATCACCCTCACCGGCATACCGGAATCCTGCGACTACGACCTGTGGCTGTATGACTCTGCAGGCGAGATCATCGACGGATCCGGCAACGGGAACAACCAGGACGAGCGCATCCAAAGGGCGAACCCCGCAAAGGGCAGGTACTATATCGAGGTCATGTCGCAAGAGAACTACTCCGGGAGCGACACCTACCTGCTGGGCGTGAGCCGCAGCGACCTGGTCACCGACCGCGTGTGGGAGAAGGTCGGGCCCCCCGGGATGTCGCCCCCGCTGGCGGAGTATTCCGTGGCGCAGGTGGAGGCTTGCGGCCAGAACGTGGCCTACGCGGTGCTTGACCCGGAGGCCCCCGCCGACGGCAAGGTGCTCAAGACCACCGACTACGGTGAGAGCTGGCAGGTTTTCAACCTCGAACATCCGGATCCCGATTATAAATTCGACTGGACGCGGCAAATCTCCGTGGTCGACGAGGAGACGGTCTGGGTGGGCAGCGTGCACACCCCGGGATACGGGGTGGCCAGGACCACCGACGGCGGAGAAGCCTGGACATACCATGGAGGCAACAGCTACATGTACGCCTTGGAGGCGACAAGCGGCCTCGACGCGTGGATAGGGGGCTACTATGAACCCGCCGGTTTCATCTATAGTACCTTTGACGGGGGATATAGCTGGTCAGCGGAGTTCTTGAGCGACTGGTACGCCGTCCTGGACATCCACCAGCACGGCGGCGACGCCTGGGCGGTGGGGACGCACGGCTACAGCGGCAGGGTGCTGCACCGCGTTACCGGGGGCTGGGAGGAGGTCGAGCTCCCGCCCGGCATGCCGCAGGAGCTCGAGGGCTGCTGGACGCTGGAGGACAGGGGCCAGTGCGTGGTCTGGGCGGTGGGGGGAGACACCATACTGAAGTCCCTGGACGGGGGCGGAAGCTGGTCGGTGTACAAAGCGCCAGCGGGCGCCGGCTCGCTGAACGCCGTCTGCGCCCTGAGCTCCACCACCGCCTACGCGGCGGGCGACGGGGGGACCATACTCCGGACCACCGACGGGGGAGAGAGCTGGCATTTCATGTACAACGTCAGCACGGAGAACCTCACCAGCATATACGCCTACAATCCCGACCACGCCTGGGCCTCGGGCGACAACGGCACCCTGCTGCGCCTGGTGCCGTACAACACCAGGGCGGGCGACAACGTCACCGTGGACCTGGGCGGCGGCGATTCTATCACCTTTGAAAGCGTGACCGTGCCGGGCAACACCATCAAGACGCCGGCGCCGAACCCCACGGATGAGGAGTTCTCATATCACTGGTGTTTCCGGGGATGCGCCGACATCTCTACCTCCGCCACCTTCGAGGGGACTGCCGAGGTGAGGATGCCCTTTGAGCTGCTATTAGGTCTTGCGGTGGAAGGGGTACACGTGCTCAAGCATACCGACGGGGGAAGCTGGAAGGACATCACCACGGAAATCGATACGGCCAACAACGTGGCCATCGGCCGCACGGATTCCTTATCCGAGTTCGTCCTTATCTACCCCAAATCCAAGATCAACTCCATAGACCCCAGCTGGGGAATACGCGAGAATGCCGTCGATGTCGAGATCACGGGCTACGGTTTCTGGGAGTCGGACACGGACAAGCCGTATATAGCGCTGCAAAAGGAAGACCAGGCCGACATAGAGGCGACCGACGTCGTGGTACACAGCCTCTACCGCATCACCTGCAGGTTCCCCCTTCCGGCAGGCGCCCTGCCGGATAAATGGGACGTGTACATCATGAACCCCGACGACATGTACGACGACACGCTTCACTACGGCTTCAGGGTCATGAACCCCATGCCGCCGCCCACCGTCACCTCCACCAGCCCCGGCCACGCGCAGAGGGGCACGGAGAACGTGAAAGTGGACATCTACGGCACCGGCTTCTGGGAGGCCCACCCCGCCTACCCCACGGCCTGGTTGAGCAGGAAGGACGAGCCCGACATCGCCGGCACGCTCTATGGGTTCTACGGTTCGACCAAAGCCCGCTACGAGTTCGACCTGCCCGCCGGCGCTAACTCGGGACCCTGGGACGTGAACGTGATGAACCCCGACGGCGAGGTGGGAACACTTCCAGGCGGCTTCATGATCACGGGAGGCCTGCCGGCGCCGACCATCACCAATGTCGATCCCGGCTCGGGAGCGTCGGGCGCCACCGTCGATGTCGCCCTGACGGGAACGGGCTTCTGGGGGGCGCCCTTCGTATGCCTGAGACACGCCAATGAAGGCCAGCCTGCTTATAATCCTATATTGGCGACAGATATCGTGGTGCAGAGTCCCACCAGCATCACATGCAAGTTCACCCTCTACGAAAACCGGGCTCCGGGACCCTGGAACGTGTTCATCAAAAACCAGGACGAACAGGAGGCGACCCTGGTCGGGGGCTTCACGGTGACCGCCGCAGGCGGAGGAGGCAACACGCCTCCCGGCTCCAACGTCCCGGTGGACCTCGGCGGGGGCAAGGGAGCGACCTTCGATAACGTGACGGGAGGCGGGAACACCACCGCCACCCCGAAGTCCGACCCCTCGGTGGCCAACTTCCAGGTCCTGGGAGGAAGCTGCTACGACATCACCACGGACGCCACCTACTCCGGGAAGATACGGATCACCCTGCCCTACGACGAGGGATCCCTGCCCGCGGGTACGCGCGAGGAGGACATAAAGATGCTCCACTACGAGGGGGGGAGTTGGAAGGACGTGACGTTGGGAGTGGACACGGCGGCCAACAGGGTGACGGGCGAGGTCACCTCCCTCTCCCTCTTCGTCCTGGGCTTCCGGAAGGCGAGCGCCCCCACCTGGTACCTGGCCGAGGGCACCACCTACGGGGGCATGGAGACCTGGGTGCTCGTGCAGAACCCCAACGACAGCGAGGTCACCGTGGACCTGACCTTCCAGACCAACGAGGGCAAGAAGAAC